>JAQCIX010000159.1 GCA_027593365.1 Verrucomicrobiota bacterium | reverse complement strand
GGTCGATTTTATTGATGTTTATCTACCCCTTATCAATTACGATTACCCTATCTTTAATATTGCAGATTCTGCAATTTTTATCGGAGCGATTGTTTATTTAATTATTGGGTTTACCGATCCTAAAACCAAGCCGAATCCGTAAGGAAAACTGTTGGTAACTATTTTAGGTAGTTGGGGTAACAGGCTTATTCAATATTAAGCACCTGCTCTCGAATTTTTTCGATCTCTACTTTTGCACTAATTACCTCATTGGTCACTTCAGCTTTCAGAGATTTTGACCCTAGGGTGTTAAATTCTCGTCCAAGTTCTTGTACAATGAACTCGAGCTTCCTGCCGATCGGAATGGTTAGTGAACAAGAATCCTCGAATTGATCGAGGTGGCTATGGATACGGGTAATTTCTTCGGACACATCTGATTTTTCAGAAAAAACAGTGAATTCCCTGAGGACGGATTCATTCTCGCAGTCTATTTCCAATCCACTTTCCCGGATTCTTTGTAAAAGTCTATTTCGCCATTCGTTGGCTAGTCCTTTGGTAAGAGATTCGATTTTGGTGACAAGGTGCCTAAGGGTTCCGATCCTTTTCTTTAGATCATCCGCCAAGGTAGACCCCTCCTCTTTACGCATCGAAACAAGTTGTTCCAGGGCGAGAAGGGTAGAGCAAGTCAACTGATCCTCAACCATCTCCAACGGGGGGAGAACCGTTTCTTTCTCAGAGTTGGATAGAATTTTGTAAATCAAATCAACCGTGGGGGAGTAGGGTACATTCCTTTCTTCACAGATCTTTTTTAGCGTATCCAATTGCTCAAGTATATGAACCGAATCCGCGGGATTAGAATGAAGGTCCGATCTGCCTGGAGGATGTAACTGAATTGAAAGTCTTATCCGACCACGCTCTGTAGACGACCGAACCAGATCCTGAGCTTTTTTTTCGAAAAATTGCCATTCTCTGGGTCCATTTAATAAAAACTCGAACCCCTTCTTGTTAATCGCGGAAAGTTCAATGACTCCAGCATGAGAGGGGAGGGAGAAATCAGCCCGCCCATATCCGGTCATACTCTTCATGAAATTTTCATTGTGGGCAGTCCACTAACCCCCATTAATCTGGCTGCCTCCATTGCATCCTTGTCTCCTCTTCCGCTAAGATTTACGCACAATAATTCGTCCTTTTTCATTTGCTTGGCCCGCTTAAAAGCATGAGCCAAACCGTGAGATGTCTCCAAAGCAGGCAGGATTCCTTCTGTGGATGACAATCTTTTGAAGGCATCTAGGGCATCTTCATCACCAGCATTCGCAAATTCAATTCTGTTTAAATCACGGTAAAAAGCATGCTCGGGACCAATCGCCGCGTAATCCAAACCAGCTGAAACCGAATGAGTTGGGTTGATTTGGCCATCCGAGTTTTGCAGGATCCAGGTTTTACAACCCTGTAAAACGCCAAGCTTCCCGCCTTCAAAACGAGCTGCGTGTTCTCCTTCGTCCAGAGATCTTCCTCCGGCTTCTACGCCTACTAAGCGAACATTCGTTTCTTCGAGAAAGTCAAAAAAGAACCCGATTGCGTTGCTTCCTCCACCGACACAGGCAATCATTTCATCAGGTAATCGTCCTTCTTTTTCAAGAAATTGCTTCTTCGTTTCTTCGCTGATGATCCGATGGAAATCTCGAACCATGCCTGGGTAAGGGTGGGCACCCAGAGCGGAACCTAATATATAGTGCGTTGTGCGTACATTGGTCACCCAGTCTCTCATGGCTTCATTGATCGCTTCTTTGAGCGTTTTACTCCCTGCTTCCACACCATGCACTTCCGCTCCACTCAGCCGCATGCGAAATACATTCAGAGCTTGCCTGCGCATATCCTCGGCACCCATGTAAATTTTACACTCCAATCCAAATTTTGCACAAACGGATGCCGTGGCAATCCCATGCTGCCCCGCACCTGTTTCCGCGATAATGCGCTTTTTGCCCATTCTTTTGGCAAGCAGTGCCTGGCCGAGTGCGTTATTTATTTTGTGGGCACCGGTGTGAAGGAGGTCTTCTCTTTTAAGATAAATTTTGGCACCCCCAATTTCCTGGGTAAGCCTTTCGGCAAAGTAAAGCTCTGTCGGTCTACCAGCAAATTCTCTCAGTAATTGATCGAGTTCTTTTTTGAAACTTGGATCGCTCTTGGCTTCGAGGTAAGCGTCATTCAACTCCCGCAGTGGGTGATAGAGGGTCTCAGGGACATAACTCCCTCCATAAGGACCAAATCTTCCTTTGTCGTCGGGTAAGGAAAAACGGTCGGGCATCTGAGTCTGGGCGGGGGGATCTGAAATTTCAACTGACATAATCGACTACAAAGTCTAGACAGCAATTTGCTTGCGACAACCCAAGAAGTTACCCAATAAATGCAAATTCAAGGCCCATGGCAGATTCATCCCTACCCACCATCATAGTACCTGCTAGGCTTGCATCTTCACGTTTTCCCAGAAAATTACTGGCTGATACGGGGGGTATGCCATTGATTTTAAGAACTGCTTATCGGTTGCAGGACCAAGCACCTGAGTATGAGCTTTTTTTTGCTGTGGATGGAGAAGAGTTGGCTAAGCCTTTGGAGGATGCGGGTTTTACTACCTTTATAACTGATCCAAATTTACCATCCGGAACCGACCGGATTGCTCAGGCCAATCTGACCTTGGAAAGAGAGGCGGTCCTAAACGTACAAGCCGATGAGCCTCTTGTAACAAGAGATCATATTTTAGCTCTAACCAAGGCAATCCATAAAAAAGGAGCAGATCTTGCAACTTTGGCTACTCCTTTTTTGAATCATCAGGACTTTACAGATCCGAATCAGGTAAAAGTGGTTTTGGATCGAATGGGATTTGCACTTATGTTCTCAAGAAGCCCAATTCCTTATGATCGGGAGAAGGGTGGACAGTTCAACTCTCTGTCTTATAAGCATCTTGGTCTTTATGCCTATCGAAAGGACTTTCTGGAAGACTTTACAAAAACTCCATCAGGAGATTTGGAGAATTTAGAAAAGCTCGAGCAGTTGAGAGCCTTGGAAAATGGAAAGCGGATCGCAGTTGAAATTATTGATCATGGTACGATAGGGGTGGATACAAGAGAGGATCTAATGGAGATCGAATTCGACTGATTTAATGAAAGTTTATTCATCGAAAACGATCCGGAATTATATCTTAAGTGAAATATTGGGAGTCACCCTTCTTTCAACCCTTGTTCTCACAATTATCCTCTTGTACGGCAATTTGTCTAAAAATGACGAAGCCCTTTTTCGTGCCCTTTCGATCTCTCCCATTCTTTTTATTGAACTGATATCCCTGATGATCCCCTTTGCATTATCGCTTGGATTGCCCTTCGGTTTTTCATTGGCGGTTATCTTTTGTGTGGGTAGGTGGTCCGCAGATCGGGAAATCTTGGCTATGCAATCCTTGGGGATCAAACGATCCTTGTGGGCTACACCTGTATTTTATTCTGCCTTGCTGGTTACAGTCATAAGCTGTTTTGCTTCCCTGCACTGGTCACCCGTATCCCGTGGAACCTTTGAGCATCTTGTCCGTAATATGATCTGGGAAGACTTTCAGAGTTGGATAGATAGTGGCAAAGAGATTGCCTTCAAGCTCGATACCCAAGAGGAAAAAAACCTAATGCGGGGGTTGGATTCCGGATTCCAAAAGCAAATCACTCAAGCTACACTTTCCATAGGGAATGGGTTGGGTGACAACTGGGAAAATGTCCGAATCCTTTTCTGGGCTGCGAATCGTGAGCTATTGGCTATTTTGCATGCCAAAAAATCTACTGTGGTCAAGGACCGGGAGTCGGGTTCAATCGAATTATTTCTCGAGCAGGTCGATTATGAGTCTTTGCAGCAAGACTCAGCTGAAAGTACCAAGCAATCGAGGTTTGTTTCGTTTGAGAAGTGGAAACAACCGATGAAATTTAGCATCGATACTCCAGTGCTTGAACAGGATATGAAAAGGCTATCTCTGGCTGAGTTTTGGATTATGCAAAAGAATGGTGCTTTGGATCGTTTTGATGCAATTCGTGCCTACAATCATTTCAATAAATATGCCTCCCTGGGATGCTCTCCTATATCTCTTTCTGCCCTTCTGGTTAGTGTCGCCGTGAGGAGTGGACGCAAAGAAACCTATGCCAACTTGTTTAT
>JAQCIX010000158.1 GCA_027593365.1 Verrucomicrobiota bacterium | reverse complement strand
AAAATAAATGGCTTTGATAGTAACCCTTAATCTTTGCTAAAGGAGTAGCTGCAGGACCCTTAACTTCTACTCCCTCAAGGGATGACTGATCGAGCTTTCTTCGCCATTGCTCTGCGTAGAAGCGGGTTTTCTCCTCACCTCTCCCTCGGAAAACATGTCGAATCAGGTGACGATAGGGAGGATACTTTAGCTCCTTTCTCATAGCCAGTTCTTCCTCCAAAAACTCATCTAATTCCGCCCGCCTCGCAAATTGGATACAGCTTTCATGAGGGGCATAGGTTTGGACATAAACCTCGCCCGCCCGGTCTCCCCTGCCTGCACGTCCTGCAACCTGAACCAAAATTTGAAAAGCACGTTCCGATGCCCGGAAATCTTCCATTCTTAAGGGAAGATCCGCATCGATAACCCCAACCAAAGTGACCCGGGGGAAATCCAACCCCTTGGCGATCATTTGTGTACCCACCAACACATCAATCTTGCCTTTACGAAAATCGTTCAGGATCTCACGAAAAAGATTTTTTTTGGTCATCACATCGGCGTCTACTCGCACAACCCTGGCTTTTCGGGGCATGACAGCTTCGACTAAGTCTTCAATTCTTTGGGTCCCATGACCTTTTTTACGAATGTCCAAAGACTGGCAATTCCCACAAATCTGTGGAGCCGGCTTACGGTATCCACAAAGATGGCAGTGTAGGTAGTGATCCGTTCGATGGTAAGTCATCGCAATACTGCAGTCCCTACACTGCTCAACTTCTCCGCATTCGGTACAAAACATCGTGGTATTGAAGCCTCTTCGGTTTAAAAACAGGATACTCTGCTCCCTATTTTGATAACGCTGCCTCAATGCTTCAATCAAGGGTTGGGAAAGTACGGGAGGAACCTTTTGCTTCAGAGCCTCACGACGCATATCGATCAAGTGAACCAAGGGTAATTCCCTTCCATCAATCCGCTTACTCAATATGGATTTTTGGTATTTCCCACGCTCCACATTTCGGACGGTTTCCAGGGAGGGTGTAGCCGATCCGAGAAGGCATACAGCTTGGTTTAGAAAAGAGCGGTAGACCGCAACATCCCGACCATGATAGCGGGGCGAATCTTCCTGCTTATAGGCTTGTTCATGCTCCTCATCCACCACCACCAACTTCAAGTTTTGCACGGGAGCAAAAATAGCGGAACGAGCACCCACCACAATTTTGGCTTTTCCCTGAACCAAGTTACGCCACGCATCCACCCGCTCTCCAGCAGAAAGATGACTATGCCAAACAACCACCCGCTCTCCCATTTTACCAAATCTTGAACGCAGTCGGTCTACCGTCTGAGGTGCGAGGGCAACTTCAGGAACAAGGAATAAAACCCCGCCTCCCTCCAGAAGAACTTTTTCCATCGCCTGGCAGTAAACTTCTGTTTTCCCAGAGCCTGTGACTCCCTGTAAAAGTCGTGCACGAAATTCACCCGTATCCAAATCTGATAAAATCTCATGGGTTGCCTGTTTTTGCTCGGCCGTTAATTCACGCAAAGATTCCACGCTCTCCACATCTTTTTCGCTCCAATCATCCCCATAGGCTTCTCGGTCCACTTCGCTGATCGTTTCCTCAACCAATCCTTTCTGAATCAACCCATCGAGCACGGAGGCAGAAACCCCTGCAGTTTTTGCCCAATTGACTGCGTCTACTTTTTCTCCTTCTGTACGTTTGAGTAATTCATAAGCCTGCATCTGCTTAGGAGAGCGGGTCAGTAATTCAACCACTTTCTCATCGGACACCTGAACAACTTCAATCATCCTTCTTTTTTTGGCTAGCATACCATCCCGAACCGAGGAAGGAATCATGGCTCCCAGGGTACTCTCAAGAGAGCTTGCATAGTAGGAAGAGACCCATTTCGCTAACTCCACAAGTTCCTGACTTAGAACAGGTTCAGGTTGAACCAGTGCAGATATAAAACGAAGTTTATCACGGGGTGGAGTATGTTTGGGAGAGATGGATGACACGATACCTGTAACCCGGCGAACCCCAAGGGGAATTCGAACCAACGAACCAACTTCCAAATCTACATACAACGATGATTTAGCCCCATAAGTCAGAGGTAAGTCATAACCTCCAAGAGGAAGAACCTCAACCAAGGATGGGTTGGTCTGATTGTCACTCATTTACTCATTCGCAATTGGCATAAATTTAAATGACTCCCTGTATGCAAAGCTAGGCTGCACCAAGGCTAAAATCATTGAACTGGAAAGATAGAATAATCACCCTACAAGCTTTCTTCGATTAAGTCGCTATCTTCAACCTGAAACCAACTTATTCTGATCTTACCTCAATTGGGCGCAAAACATTCTCGCTCCCAAATCACAATCCATCTAATGAATGGATATAGTCATGAAAGATTCTCTCCATTTCATGCCCTCCGTCTTTAAGGAGCGCAACCGTCGCAAGAACGCAACCAGGTTGCTCCGATTCTTTGTGGTTTTGGCAGTCTTCGTCATCATTTACATGAATCTCTACCGTTCCTTTATGGGAACCGAACGTGGTGGAGAAGAGATCGGTTGGGTCGAGTCCTTCTATTGGGTGCTCACCACCATGTCCACACTTGGGTATGGGGATATTACCTTTTCTGGCGACACCGGCAGGCTGTTTTCTATGGCGGTTATGTTTACCGGGGTATTTTACCTCTTCATCGTTCTGCCGTTTGCGTTCATGGAGTTCCTCTACAAACCTTTTCTCGAATATCAATCGGGTGCCCGGGTGCCCAAAAAGTACGAACCCGGAGAGCAGAAGCATGTGATTCTAACGCACTACGACTCAATCAGCCATGCTCTGATGGAAAAGCTCACCCACTTTGGCTACCCTTTCGTGCTGGTAGTCGATAAAATTAAAGAGGCCCAAAAGTACCACGACATGGGTATACCGGTGATGTTTGGATCCATTGAGGACCGCGATACCTTTTTCGCTGCAGGTATTAAAAATGCAGCCATGGTTGTGGCTACCGACGACGATATCCGCAATGTCAATGTTGCCTTCCGTGCCCGGGACCTCGATCCCAAACTCCCCATCGTTGGTACCTGCAACAACCCAAGCTCGGAAGACATCATTGAACTTGCCGGGGCCAATCATGTGATCCGCTTCGCCAAGCAAATGGGTAGCTTTCTTGCCCGCCGTATTTCCTGCACCGACAACAATACCCATGTGATCGGTTCTTTTGGCGAGGTCTTGATCGCTGAAGCCACCGTTCATGGCACCCCCCTGGTCGGTAAGCAGTTGCACGAAACCAAGCTCCGCGAGGAATACGGGGTCAATGTGGTGGGTATTTGGGAACGTGGCAAGTTTGAGACACCCTCCCCGAGCACCATGCTCAACAACCATACTGTGCTTTTGCTGGCTGGAATTCAAAGTAGCTTTGATAAGTATGACCATGACTTTCGGAATTTCTCCAGCAACTCCGCTCCGGTAATCATTATTGGAGCAGGCCGAGTTGGGCGGGAGACTGCCAAAACTCTTCAAGAGATGAATGTGCCCTACCGTGTGATCGAAACCGATCAGAAAAAAGCGGGCATGGTCGACAACTCCATCCTCGGGGATGCCTCCGAAAAAACCGTCCTCGAACGGGCAGGGATTAACAAAGCACCTGCGGTGGTCATTACCAGTCACAATGATGAGAGCAACATGTACCTCACCATTTACTGCCGGAAATTACGTCCCGACATCCAAATCGTTAGCCGTGCCTTTCTTCACCGAAATGTTGAGCCCCTTCACCGGGCAGGAGCCGACTTTGTTATGTCTCAGGACTGGATGGGAGCAAATACCATCTTCAATTTACTGAACCGTGCGGAGATTCTTATGATTACCGAGGGTTTGGATGTTTTTAGCCAAAAAACGCCAAAATCCTTGGCTGGGGTATCGGTCAAAGACTCCAAAATTCGTGAAAAAACCGGATGCAGTATCGTGGCAATTAAAGGCGATTCCGGCACGATTATTACCCCTTCGCCAAATGATCAGTTTTGTGCGAATGGAGAAATTATTTTGATTGGTAGCGAAGCTGCCGAAAAATCATTCGAATCGAAATTCTGCTCCTAATATTTCTGACCAAGATTGAATTCCTTTGGGAAAGACAGAAGAACAGCCTATGGGCTGACTTTTAAAGCTGTCCCAGCTAGATCCTTACGATCAATCATTGGATAACTGACCATAAAACGATTCTCGTCGATTATG
>JAQCIX010000157.1 GCA_027593365.1 Verrucomicrobiota bacterium | reverse complement strand
ATTAGCCTCTTTCTTGGCAGCTTGTTTACCTCGTTTGATCTTGGCGTCTGCTCGGTCCGCACCTTTGTAAGAAATCAGAATATGGGAGGCTGCTACTTCATCGGGTAAAACAACTTCTGGATTTTCCTTGTTCTTTACGAAGGAGGATCGATCCAGACGAATTTTTTCATAGACATCATTCGAAATAACATAGTACCAACCGGCTAGGTTTTGATTTAGTTCATTAACCTTTTGTCGGGCTTTGGCCACTTGTGCATCATACTCACTTTGTTTGCGGGCATTGGAGCTTTTAATTCTGGCAATTTCAGCATCCCCCTCTGCTTTTTTCTTAGCTTGTTCCGCATCTTTTTCTGATGTGGAATTGCTTTCGTTGCTTATTGCATTGGGGGAAACTTTGGACTTTTCAGCAGATGCTTGAGCAGGGGGCGGAGGCGGAGTGATGCTTGGAGGTGCTGTTGGAGGTGTGAAGTTAGGCGGAGGACCGGGCTTCGCAATGGGGCCTTTTTCTCCTTCAGGACCTTTCGCACCAGAGGGGGAGGGAAGTGCTTCCAATTCTGGTGGGGTAAGAAGAGATTCATTTACGCGGGCAAATGCATAGATGTAACGACTATCTCCAGTAGCGTTTTCGTCTTCCTCAGGTCCACGGTAAATCTCGCCGAAACGCAACACATACTCGACTCCACTTTCCATTCCTACGAGTACTTCTCCTTTATTGGAAACTACTTTGGGGACGGTTTGTCCAGCCGCATCCTTGGCTGCGATAGTATAAAATCCTTTTTGTTGTAGGGACTGTACTACAGCTTGATTGTTGGCATCCCTTAAATTCGAGAAGAATTCACTTCCTTGCTCCAGATTTTTAACAAGGATGTCGGGCTTTCTTTCCACATCGATAATTTCAAGATCATCCAGAGCATCCTTCAGCTCATCCAAAACATCTTTATCCAATTCTTCATTATCTAGGAGTTTGGAACCTGTGAGGCTCCATTTGGAGTCCGCTAAATTTAAAACCAAAGGATCACTATTCCGGTTAATCTGACCTTGGGCTAAATTGACATCATAGTTGTCCAGAGTGACTTGCTTAATCTTCCGTTTATCGAGATCGAGGAAATCCTGTTCGACCCAGTCGACAAATTTGGATGAAACATTACGGGCATTTCTTACATCCACACGAAATACTGCATTTTGCTCAGGTTTTCGGACAAAATAAGTACCGGGCAAGCCTTCCACTTCATCCCCAATGATAAGGCTCGCCAGATTGGAGCCTGAACTATTTTTGAGGTGGATCAGTCTGCCGATTCCGGACTGAGTTGGGTCTGCTTTGCTTGGATCTAATACCCCAAGTTTGCTGTGCTCTCCTGCTCCTTCGCCGGCTTGATCGATAATTCTTAAATCAAAAAGCATGCTGGCAACATCTTTGAGTTGATTATCCTCATTGGCTGGGTAGTCCGCCTTACCGGGGCGACGAATAAACCATCCTTTGTCAGTTTGTGTGACTTCGATGGATTTGGATTGGATGTCTTCTTCATCCACTTCCACAATTTCAATTCCGGTCACGGCACGTGCATCAAAGGACTCAAAGAGGGCCTGCCCCATTAGGTTTGGCTTGGCCGATGGATCTCTTTTGGTCGGCGAAGTCAAGGTGGCGATTGCTACGGCAGCGATTGCAGCTACCAGAAATGTGATGGTTTTCTTGTTTTCGTTCATATCTGAGTGATGTCGAAAGTTTAAGTAAAAGCTTGAATAAAAAAGGACTAGGATCGAACCCGCGAATCCACCGCACCTTGTATTTCTGCTCCGCGTTTTTTGTAATACACGAATAGAGCGATTAACAGTAGGGGCAGGGGAGGGATAAATACAGAAAGCCGTTGAATGCTTCTTTGTTTTTCGCGAATTTCCCGGTCCCTCTTCCTCTCTGCATCCTTCACTTTAACATTCGTGGTTTGGCGTAATTCGCGCTCTCTTTTGGCGAGGTTTTTTTGCAGCTTGGCTGCTTCGGTCTGAAGTACCTGCATGAATTGACCTTGGGTCATGGAGCCTTGGCTATTTTGTACTTCAGCCAGAGCCTCGTTGAGCTTACGGTTTTCATCCTGCAAAATAGCCTGGATGGAACTTTCTGCTTCCTGGATGGTGCGGGAAGCGACTTCACGGGCTTCCTCAATGCTCTTTTCAAACTCTTCCAATGTACGGTGCAGCCTTCTGCGGTTTCGGATATCAAGCAAGCTGCCCTCTCCGGAAAGATGGTCGATGAGGTTGAGGGACAAGGTAACATTGTCCACATCCAAGGGGAAGTCAGACTCAGGTCCACGACTGCGGATATTAAAAAACGGGTCGGCTAGCATATCTACATCCGCAACCAAGATGACGTTGATTTGATTGGACTGATTTCCGTCTTTTACTTCGCCAGATATGGATGCTGCAATGACTTCCTGCAAACCCGATCCGGGGTAGAGGGTGCGGTCTGGGTTAAACCGGCGCGGAGTTCCAAACACACCACCTGTCCAAAAAGTTTCCAAACTAGTGGTTCCAGCAAGTGGACCGCCGCGTGTACGGAGAAGAGGCTGGAAGTTTAGGTTGCCTGATGCCCGGGGATAGAGCGTGCCAGGGCAGGTAAAAAGGCAGTATTGCAACTCCGATGTAATCGGATCGTTGTGAAAGGAGTTCGGTAATCCACCGACATACACAAACTCATCCGGGAAATTTTCTGAGCGGGGAATTTTGGGGAATGGATTATATGGATCCCGTAAAATTCTTTCCTGTAAGCCACCCAGTCTGGTATCCAAATCGGAGAGAAGCCTTTGTTCCACAAAGTTTCGGATTGGGTGGTTGCTTTCCATCTTGTCAAAAGCATTTCGCAAAGAAGTAAGCTTCAGGTTGTTCCAGTCGTTTTGGCTAAGAGAAGCATTGGATTTTAGTCTGGCCTCATATTCCGATGCTTTGGTGATCAAATTATCCAAACTGGTGAAGAAAGTACCAACTTCTGGGAAGCGTCCACGAGCAGGAGCCAAACTACTGGTGGCATTTTGTTTAAGTCTTCGTAATTCGTCCTGAATCTTTTTCAGCCTTTCCATTGGGTCTAGGTTGAAGTTTACCTGCAATAAGTCCCAGAGTTTGTTGAGATCTCCTTTCTCCGGAGCACTTCCTCCTTCGGGTCCACTGTTGTTATTTCTGCGAGGTTCATAAGTTCCGGTCACACTTCCCTGGATAAGAGGAAGTGGGTCCTCAAAAATTGCGGTAGGAATGCCTGATTTGATCGCCGCCACCAGGTCATCCATTTTTTCGTTATCCAAAGTGCTTGGCTGGACAACTATGAGTGCGTCATAATCTTCGGAAGAGATATCTCCGCCCGTGACTTCCTGCACATCGTACTGTTTATTTAATTCATTAAAAAATTCCCAGGCAGGGGTGCCTCCACCGAGGTTAAATCCCATAATACCCATACCCGCTGTACCAAGAACAGGGGCGTCGGTGGCAAAAACACCAAGGGTCTTTTTCTTTTGGGCTCCACTCACGGAATTGATCGTGCGAACAATTTCGTACTCAACAGGTAATCCTTTGTAGAGAAAGGGGATGGTTTGCTGTCCATTATCTCCCTTGCAAACCACACCCATGTAGAGATCTTTTTGCCAGGGAACCATCCGTCCACCTTCCATGACGAAAAGGGGAGGGGTCACTCCATTTTGGTTTTCCACACCATACTTTTCAGCAGTTGCAGAGGCGTTGTCTTCTGGTGTGATCACATGAATATTTACGGAGACAAGCTTGGTCTCACGATCGATCTCACGCAGCGCCGTAAGCAAATTAATACGAGTCTGCACATATTGCTCGGGCATCGATTCCGAAGGGGAGATAAAGGCGTCAATTTCAACTGGACTGTTTAACTTTCCAAGCAGATCAATAGAGCCCTCAGATAAACTGCTTAGCTGTTCAGCAGTTGCATCAATACGTACCACATCGTGATTGCGGAAGTACTGGGTCAGGGCAAATGCGGTGACCAATGTAGCGGCCACCCGGATGCCAAAGTGGGAATACTTACTCTTACCTTGCGGGCTACCAACCCAGTGGCGACGACCAATCAAAATGGAGGATAGGTAGAGCATCGCAATGGCCAGGCCCAGAAAGAAAATCATGCCCGATGTACTAATGATTCCACGGCTGAAATCGAGAAAGTTGGTAGCGATTGCCCATTCGGAATCTGGAAGCAGAGCGAGCGGCGAATTAAAAGCTACAC
>JAQCIX010000156.1 GCA_027593365.1 Verrucomicrobiota bacterium | reverse complement strand
TAACCAAAGTTTTTACAGGATGATCTGATTTATTCGAATTCATGATGATTGATGCAATCTATAAAAGGTTACTTTTTATCAGGGTATGAGGACTGAGGCAATCTTTCCAAAAGAAATGCCTGATAAAAAATTACACGATGCTGGCCAGTAGGCAGTTGGGGAGGGGAGGACCGCAGAGGTGCGAACCTGAGAATCTTAGGCCAGGATTTTGGTTTTCCAGAACTTGTGCAGCTTCTTGCCTCTTACCCATTTTATGATCGGGCAGAGGAATTGCCTGAGGCCATCTGATTATTTTTTGAAAGGCGGGAGTGCCGTGGGTACCCAATAGATTGTGGTGCTCCTTTTGCACGAGGGCATGGAGGTCATCGTCTTCGAGGTAAACCAAATCTGGTTGGCGTTCTCCCCCCACAAAAGTGGTAAGCAAGGCATGGTTTTGCGGAGCCCGGTCCGGGAAAAGAGTGCTTGAAAATAGGGTTCCCAAAATCTTTCGGTTTTCTACTTCCGGAACAAGAAACCCAAATCCGTTGAGAGGATGTTTAATGTTCCTCTTCTCATAACCATGGAAAACCAAAGCCAGGGGGAAATGGGTGGAGTCGGCCAAATCTTCCATTCGTTCTGCACGATCCAGCCCAACCCATTCGATTTCCGATAGTTGATGAGCCGGTAAGGCACAAATGACCTGATTAAAGGTGTGTAACTCGTCTTTACCTGATTGATTTCTTGTTGTCACTTCCCAATGGTTTTCTAACCGTTTTATCCGAACTGCTCGGGTAGTAAGAAAGGTTGATTCCTTGGGTAATTGCTGGGTGATTTGATTGGTTAATTCCTGCATCCCATTGGGAAAGGAAAGTAACCGGCTTGTCGGAAGGCGATTGGGATTTTTTTTTGATTTGAGCATTCCTTTGAACAGAGAGCCATGGGCTTGCTCGAGTTCCTGCAGGGCAGGGAAGGCGTATTGGAGGGAAAGACTCTCTGGTTTGGCTGCATAAACTCCCGAAAGAAAGGGATTGCCTGCATAAGTGAGAGCTTCCTGACCCAGCCTTCTGGAAATAAAATCAGCCACATTTTCAGCATGGTTTTTACCCCTTGGAATCAAAGGTTCGAGCAGAAGACGAATCTTTCCCAGGGGAGACAAAAAAGAACTGCTCAAAAAAGAGGCTGGGCTATGAGGTAAAGAGATTAATTTGCCACCCCGAACAATGAAGCGGAGGTTGGCCTCAGGGTTCGCATCTATGGCATGTTCGAGAACGCCCAGTTCATCGAGTAGGGTGGCAACTTCCCGGCTCCGCAAGCTGAGAGTGTTGGCTCCATAATCTAGCAGATATCCATCGATCCTTCTTGATTGTAAAACTCCACCTGTTTGAGGGGAGGCTTCGAACAGGTTTATTTTCTCTCCTCGCTTACAGGCTTGCCATGCGTGAATCAAGCCAGTGAGACCACTTCCAAGGATGCAGGTATCTGTCATCTCGCTGGTAAATACTGGATTAGGCTTGGCAGCCTTGGAATGAGCGTAAAAATAAGCGGACTCATGGATGAAATCAAAAGTTGTTTGGAAGTAATTACAAACCCCAAGGATGCCAAACCCGAGGAATTTAGGCAAACTTTGGCGAGACTGGATGTACTCGTAAGCGAACAAAAGCAGACCCTGCACCCCCGACTAAGGCATTTTTTGGAAAACCGAAGTTATCAAAAAGCAGTGATTTGGCTCGCTGGTGAAACCCCTGAGAAAGGAACCTGTGGAGGATGAGCAGAAAGGACCGTTCATCCAAAAAAATCTCCACGGCTCCAATCCATGAATTTGGGAGCAATCCGTTTGCCTCTCTGGATGGGAGCGGATTACCGGAAGCCCTCCCTGAACCTAAGCACGAGATCAAAGTCTCGGTGAAAGAGGAAGAATCTAAGTTGGGGAATGGGGAGCGTTTGGAAATCCGCCGGGAAAAAACTGGGCGTGGTGGAAAAACGGTAACCACGGTTCGTGGAATTCCTCCAGGTTTGGGAAAGGAAAAGAAGGAAAAACTCTTAAAACATATGAAGAACACCCTAGGGACAGGCGGAACTTGGTCTGGACTTGATATGGAACTGCAGGGCGACCGGCGGGCAGAGGTGCTTGAGTGGATGAAAGCAATGGGGTTTCGCCCGGTACTTGCCGGTGGGTGAGTCTATTCGAAGATTTAGGTCAGGCTAATATAGGATCCAAAAAAAGAACCAAGGAGGATGCTCCTTGGTTCTAAAAGTGATCGGCATATTTGCCGAATAAATTGAACTAGCTAGCCGACTGCTTTTCTTCTTCTCTTTGAACGGATTGAGTGGACTGTTTGTTCTTCTCTTTAAAATCGTGATCTTCGAGAGGTTCCTGGTTCATCACATCCTGGATATCCTGTTCCCATTCGTTTTTGGCTTTGCGGAATTCATTCACTCCTTTTCCGAGGGAGCGAAAGAGTTCAGGTACTTTTTTCGCTCCAAAAAGAAGAAGGACGATCAGAAAGATCAATATGATTTCTCCACCACCAAAGTTTCCAATGAAGGCGAGGGCAGGGGTGATAGGTGTGGTCATAAGTAAAAAGGTAGTTCGGTGATTCGTTCAGAGCAACTGTTTTGTCGGCAAAGTAAGTAAATCAAAATTAGAGACCGAGTTGACGCAAAGCTTCGGGTTTCGGTTTATTGACAGAACTTTGGTCTGCTTCGAAGAAACCATGAAGCTGGCGGATCCGGGTTGGGTGACGCATCTTACGCAAGGCCTTGGCCTCGATCTGACGAATCCGTTCGCGGGTGACTTTAAACTGACGTCCGACTTCTTCAAGCGTTCGGCTGTATCCATCCTGCAAACCAAAGCGCAGGGACAATACATTACGTTCGCGCTCAGTGAGGGAGTCCAAAACATCGATAATTTTCTCACGGAGTAAAGAATACGCGGTCATGTCGTAGGGATTCTCCGCCCCTTTGTCTTCAATGAAGTCTCCAAAGCTGGTGTCGTCCCCATCCCCAACCGGACTTTGCAGGGAGATCGGTTGCTGGGCCATTTTCATGATTCCCTGAACCTTATCGAGTGCAAGACCCATTTCATTGGCAACTTCCTCCGGTGTCGGTTCATGCCCGAGTTCCTGCAAAAGTTGCTTTTGCACCTGCATGACCTTGTTCAAGGTTTCGATCATATGCACTGGAATACGGATTGTACGTGCCTGATCCGCAATCGAACGGGTAATTGCCTGACGAATCCACCAGGTTGCGTAGGTCGAAAATTTGTAGCCTCTACGGTACTCAAACTTTTCAACCGCTTTCATCAATCCCATATTTCCTTCCTGAATCAAATCGAGGAAGGAGAGCCCGCGGTTCGTGTACTTTTTGGCGATCGAAATTACGAGTCTGAGGTTGGCCTCCACCATTTCCGTCTTGGCTTTGTGTGCCTCTCGCATGGAGTGACGGATCTCTTTGACCAAGGCGATCAGTTCATCAGGTTCCATGTGAAACTTAATACGAGCTTCGGCCAATTCCTTTTTGATCCGGTCCATCTTCACGCCTTTGCGCTTAAGTTTAACGGGGTCTTTCTTACCGAGTTCGAGGTTGTGCACATTGCGGGTAATCGCTTTGAGCTCAGGATTGATTTCCTGAAGGTAATCCTCAAAAACCTTCAACTTTAAGCAGCACTTTTTGAAAATCGGTTCGAGCTCAGATTCATACTTTTGGAACCTGCCTAAGGCTCGTTTCTTTTGGGTGGCATTGGGACCGTCCGTGTAACCACTCCATGCGTTCTCGAGTTTTTTGGTGAGGTCGGTAAGGGCTTCGACCTGCTTGGCTAAAACTCGGAAATATCCTTCACGACTGTCAATTTTTTTGTCGAGAACCACCCGGTCGAAACGCTCCTCCCGATCAATCAGTTTCTGGCAAATATCGAGGTGGAAATTAGCCGTAAGAGATACTGCGTAAATGCGCTTTAGAGCAGCGACTTCGGCTACCTCGATACGTTTGGAAATCTCGACCTCTTCCTCTCGTGAGAGTAAAGGGACCTGTCCCATTTGCTTGAGATACATCCGTACCGGATCGTCCAACATGTCACTTTGGTTGGAACGTGCAGTTTCATCTTCCTTTTCCTCTTTGTTTTTCTTGAATTTTTCTACCTCAGCGGAATCAAGAAGTTTGATCTCAAGATTATTGAAGATAGAGATAACATTCTGAAGCTCCTCTGGATCCGTGGCTATTTCAGGAAGGGCTTTGTCAATATCCTTAAAGGTTAAGAAGCCTTGCTCCCTGGAAAGATTGATCAGG
>JAQCIX010000010.1 GCA_027593365.1 Verrucomicrobiota bacterium | reverse complement strand
AGAACCCCTTTTGGTCCTTCGTTTGAGGGATAAAAAAGATGGTTTTAAGGATTGGCTGATTTCCGCAGACGGAAGCTTTTATGAAGGTTCAGGTTACTCTTCTCGAGTTTTGAAATCTCTCCCTTCCTTAAAAGTGGCTTCCTCCCTTATTATGAAAAGTTCAGAGAATGGGAGTTACGAGAAACTCAAAGATATGCCCAATGTTTCACCGTTGTTAGAGTTGGCTCGATCTGAATACCCGGAAATCTACAGAGATTGGTCGGTAGTCTCTTACACCCGCCCAAATGAAAAAGATCCGGGTGCATGCATAACTGTGAAATCAAAAAGGGTAGGGAGTATTCGTTTCCATCCATCGGATTATGCCTCTCAGTTAAGAAGACTTCGTTACCTTCTTGAGGAACCAAAATTTCTGCAGGCTTCCCATATCCGTTCGATTGATCTTTCTCACGGTCGTTCAGTTTTTGCCAATATTTGAAGAGGTGAAAATCAGAGCATGAAAGGAAATAATTTTACAAAAAGATGAGTAAGATAATAGGTGCTGTCGAAATTGGTACATCGGTTGCCAAAGTTTTAATTGGGGAAGTTTCCGAAGATAAATCTCTTAATATTGTGGGGAAATCTTTGCGGAAAAATGAAGGGATGAGGAAGGGGGAAATCGTGGATTTTCGTAAAACGGCTTCCAGTGTTCACTCCGCCTTAGAAGAAGCCGAGAAAATGTCAGGAACTACTGTGGATTCCATTTACCTGGCACAAACAGGTTCTCATCTTAAAGGATCCTTGCTTCAGGGTAGTGCGAATGTGGCTTCTCCTGATGGGCGAGTATCTTTGGATGACCTGAAGTCTGCCGCAGCAGAAGCAAAAAGAAAACAATCGGCACCAGGAAGATCCTATGTTCATCATGTCCGTATGCCTATCCGCCTAGATGGTCGGCCGGTAGAGGATCCAGTAGGAATGATCGGAAGGAATGTGGAGGTTTCTTATTGGTCAATAGAAGGAGATGAGTCCGCGATTCGAATGAACCTCGATCTTGCCCATCAATATAGTTTGGATGTGGAGGATCTAATACTTTCTTCCATTGCTTCTGCGACTCTAGTAGCTGGTCCTGATCTTAGAAGAGCTGGGGTTCTCGTTATTGATATCGGTGCCGGAGTAACGGACATAGTTTTGTACCAATCTGGAAACATTGTATTTACCACTGTTATCCCTGTTGGCGGTGATCATCTAACCGGAGATTTGTCTATGGGGTTAAGAGTTTTGGAACCTTATGCTGAGGAGCTGAAACTTGAATATGGAAAAGCACAACCGGATTCTTCCGACTCGGATCATGAACTGTGGATTATCGGTAATAAAACGATTGGAGACCGAAAAATACCTCGAAAGGCAATCGCTGATATCATACATGTTCGAACGGTTGAGCTTTTTGAAATTATAAGTAAGGAACTTGGCCCATTACTCCAAGCTGGGGAATTAGGTGCCGGAGTCCTTTTAACCGGAGGCACTTCACGATTACCAGGTATTGAACAACTTGCGTCAAAAGTGTTGGGCGTTCCTGTATCCAAGGCAACCTTTCCTGCTGGTTTGGGCAATGAATTGGCTCAAGCAGAAAATTCAACCGTTCTTGGTCTCTTGCATTATGGTTTGGAGGATCATCGTTTGCCAGGTGAACATAACTCAAAAGAAAGCTCAGGCATTTTTAAGAAAATTGGTGGTTTCCTAGGAATCTGAATCTAGTTTTGATCTGTTATTACAAATGAACCTCAAATAAAATGAACCCTATTTCAAGATGAACCAAGATACATTTTTTGATGATAATAGTAACCCTTCAAGTCTTGAAAATGCCTATGGTATAAGAGCTAAAGTCATTGGGGTTGGGGGAGCAGGAATCTCTTTGGTGGATGGGATGAGATTCGATAATTTTGATTCGGTGGATAATGTAATTATCGATGTGGATATGAAAGCGGTTTCTGAATCACTTTCCTCGCAAAAAATTTCTTTTAGCAAAAGACATACACGCGGCATGGGTACGGGAGGAGATGTGTCCCTTGGGAAAAGGCTTGCGGAAGAGGAAAAAGATAAAATCCGCAATCAACTTGAAGGTGTGGACCTTGTTTTCCTACTGGCTGGACTCGGAGGAGGCATTGGTGGAGGAGCTGCACCAGTAATCGCTCGTCTTGCAAGGGAGCATGGTGCACTAGTTTTTGCGTTCACTCCCATGCCATTTAGTTGGGAGAAATCGAGGCATGCCCAGGCTGAGGAGTGTTTAAACGAACTTAGGGTTCATGCGAATGCTGTGATTCCACTACCCAACGATTCTCTTTTGCAAATGGGAGGAGAAGATGCATCCGCCCTAGAGTGTTTTGCCGAGGCTGGTCGTAATGTGAGCCGAGGAATCTCAGCGATTTGTAATCTGGTCTTCAAGAAAGGGATGATTGATGTAGATTTCTCTTATTTAAGGAAAGTATTTTCCGCCAGATCGGGCAGGACCCTTTTTGGATATGGAAAGGGAGAAGGTCGGGACGCCCTCAGGGAATCGTTGAGAGATTTGATGGTTTGTCCTATGCTTCATATGCCCGATGTGTCCAAAGCTGCTGATGTGTTGATGATTTATATCCAGGGAGGAACTTCTCTGAGTATGTCGGGTTTACAATCGGTTTCAAAAGAGATTCGAGATGCATTCAAAGCAGGAGAGGAGGTAGTGTTTGGTGCTCATGTGGATGAAAACATGGGAGAAGAAGTTAAGATTACGGTTCTGGGTGCAACATCTCTGGAACCTATCATTAAGCCGGCAGATGTCGCACCTGTTAGCCAGCAGGTTTTGGAACTTGCTACCCTGTCTAAGCAATCCCACAAATCAAAACTTGATTTGGGTTCAGTGAAAGAGCCTTTAAACCCACCCAAGACGAAGAGATTTGCCAGAAGGAAGCGTGATGAAAATCATGATCAAAATACATTCCCTTTTATGGAACCCCATAACCAACGAGGTATTTTCGATGATTTACCCAAAAGGAATCTGTATGAAGGCGAAGATCTTGATGTGCCTTCTTATTTGAGAAGAGGGGTTAAAATAGCCATCTAAGCTGACAATTATTTTTTCGGTTCTAGATCAATCACACTATGAAGGTTTGACCTATTTCGTAATTTTACTTTGATAGGTTTAAAAATGAAGAGTTCCCTTCTAGTGTTTTTATCCTTTTGGATGTTAACAAATTCATCTTTCGCTAAGATTTCACATTTGCTGGTTACCAGCATAGGAGAGGGTATTGTTGAATTAGATAAAACAAAATCGGAAAAAGTTATTTCCTCTTCTTCATTTTTGCCCCACGGAGTTTCGCTCCATGTAAAACCCCAAAGTGGCATTGAAACTCTTGCTGCCGGATACCAATTTCGCTTTGGGGCATCCACCTCGTTTCAGTGCCTAGATGAATCTTTAGAATTATTTAGTGGATCTTTGTTTATCCGTTCAAGAAATATTAACAACAAGATCGATATCAATGGTCCTGAAATTTCTTTGAGGGTTTCGGGTTCTGGATCATCTTTGATTCAAGTTGAACCGAATGGTGGACTCAAATGCGTAGGTTTGCTTGGTTCTTTAAAACTTAGTGCAGGTAACCAGACAATGGTCCTGCTTCCTGGGGAATTGGTTTTCACAGATTTAAAGACTGAATCTTTTAGTGAAAAAGTAACCGTAGATCTTGAAAATCTCTTAGAAACTTCTTTTCTCATTTCTGGCTTTTTGAACAGTGCCAGCTTTGAAAGTGCTTTAAAAAATGTGGCAAACTTACAAAAAGATGCCATTGGAAAAACTTATAATGCTTCTGTTGGAAGTGCGAATAGTTTATCCAATTTTGAAGTCATCTCCCGATCTACTCAAGATTCCTCCAATGAGAACGGGATTTCCTTCTTAAAGAAGGAAGATTACGTGCTTCCTTCAGAATCTCCTTTAGATGAACTCTTAGGGCGGTCACCTCAAACCTTGAAACACACTCCGAAACCTGCAATTCATCCATCTTCCGACCAACACTCTGGAAATGCTGCGATTCATCGCCCTTTTCCAAGCCGTTTACTTCGTGGTAATTAAACCCTTTCATCCTTAATTATATGACAGATTACAGTTTTATACCGGTTTTGGCTTCTTCGGGTGATAGCGGCTATCTTTATGGCTTATTCTTTTTGATTATTTCTTTAATTATCGGAGCCGCTACCCGACACTTTCTTCAGCGAATTCCGCTTCCTTTTACTGTTTTATTACTTCTGATTGGTTTGGGATTGGGTGGACTCAATCGAGCTTATGGTCCCCATGGAGGTCATGCTCATTCTGGAGATCATGTGGCTGGTGAAGTTCATGGAATTTGGGATAAGTTTATCGATACTCTAAGCGGGGCGATCTCATGGGGTGGAAATCTGGATGGGCACCTCATTCTCTATGTTTTTCTTCCAATTCTCATATTCGAGGCCGGATTTGCTTTGGATGTACATACCTTCAAAAAATCGTTTCTAAACGCATTCTACTTGGCTGGTCCCGGCATAGTAACCGCAACTGTGATGACAGGCTTAGCCTTCATGGGGTTGATTGCCGCATTTGGCGGTAGTGGAGGAGTGCTCGAAGATTGGAACGTGGATTCTGGTGCCTTTATCGTTCTTGCATCGATGCTTTTCGGTGCAGTGGTGAGTGCAACCGATCCTGTTGCGGTGGTCGCACTCTTGAAAGAACTTGGTGCGAGTAAAAAGCTAGGTACTCTGATCGAAGGCGAATCATTACTGAATGATGGTACGGCAATCGTGGCTTTCGTCTTGCTGATTGGGGTCGTGACTGGAGCCGAACAATTTTTAGGTACCGGTAGTTTTATCGGGAGTGCGGCGATTGGATTTGGGAAAATTGGTGCAGCAGGTGGGCTCGTAGGTGTCCTGATTGGCTTGCTAGCGATTGTGTGGGTGAGGAAAGTTTTTAATGACCCACTTATTGAAATTACCGTAGTTTTGGTTACTGCTTATGCGGTATTTTTTGTTTGTGAGCATTTCTTTCATGTTTCGGGAGTTCTTGGCCTAGTCGCTTTGGGGATTGTTATGGCAGGTGTGGGTCGCACTCGAATTAGCCCTGAAGTTGAACACTTCATGCATGAATTCTGGGAATTCACCGCCTTCGCTGCCAATGTGATCATCTTTATTGTTGTTGGTGTGGTCATTGCTCAAAAAGCACATCCTACGGGGATGGACTTTTTGATCCTCTTTTTAGTCTATGTGGCCATTCACCTGGTTCGGGGAATCAATATGGGAATGTTTTACCCTTTGATGAAAAAGGCAGGCTACGGTTTGCCGGGTAAGGACGCCGTCGTTGTTTGGTGGGGTGCTTTGCGTGGAGCCATTGGGTTGGCTTTGGCACTTGTGGTATATTCCGAAAATTTAAGGTATGAATTTGAGATTGATGATGGGGGAAGCGGTTATTCCGCTAAAACGACTTCTATTTTTGTAGTAGATGCAAAGGAAGCTCTTTCTTATTCCCAACCAAATCCAAGTCTTAACCTCTACGGGATGGCTGCAAACTCTTTTGCTCAGGCACAAATTTCAAACGGAAGAATCGTAGGAATTTCTCAATCTCCAGAAACAGCTGGGATCATACTTGGAAAGAAAAATTCCAAAGATGCATCTCAATTAAGGGAAGACTTGGCAAGTGGGGCAAAGAAGGTGGTTATTTTTGGAGAAGGGCAGGGGGCGATTGCTCAAGCCTCCTTGGTGGGCATTTCAGCAAGGGTCAGGGATCAGTTTTTGTTTCTGATCTCTGGAATCGTACTTCTTACTTTGCTCGTTAATGCCACCACCATTAAAACTTTAGTAAATAAGCTAGGCCTAACCGAGTTGCCAGCAGTCAAAAAACTGATGTTTTCAAACGCTACTGGAAATATCTCCAATGTTTGTGAACTAGAAATGGATCTCCTCAAAGATGATCGGTTCCTAAGTGGCGCAAACTGGGGACTTGTGAGAAATTATTTACCCGAACCAGTCAGCTATCCTCTAACGGCAAGAGAGTTGGAGTCGATGGACACCTTGGCGGAGGCAAGAAGAAGATTGCTTGAAAAGGAGAGAAGTAGTTACTGGTCTCAGTTTCGATCGGGTTTGCTCTCTGCCCGAGCGGTTGCACAACTTGATAACAATTTGAGTGAGTTCTTGGATTTTCAAGGAAAGGTCCCTATGACCGAAAGAAGTTATCTCGATGATATCTGTACCGTTAGTAAACTTAGCGAAGCACTGAAAGACATTCCATTTCTCAAAAGATATTTCTCCGATAAGATTACTGTCGGTTATGATGCATCTAAAGCTTTTGTTATTGCCCAGCAAGCTATGGCCAAGATGGTCGATAGCTTTGTTCGTGAGTTGGATGATAGCGGCGATTTGGACAAACAACAAAAAACGGCTCGATTGTTAAAAGACGAGATTCGCCAAAACCGGCTTCGTGGTCTTCAGTACATTCGAAATATGCACGAGAATTACCCCGAGGTTACAGTGGGTATCGAAACCAAAGATGCCATTCGCTCTGTCCTCAACCACGAACGTGCATCTATCAAGAAGATGCGGGGAGATGGCATGCTAGAAGCTGACGAAGCTTCAAGAATGATTACTGCAGTGGAAGAGAGAATGAAAAATATAATGGAAAGTCCTCTCGAATTAAGACTGCCCTCTGCTGAAGAGGTTCTTAGGGAAGTAACTTGGCTCAAGGGAATGGACGATGAAGTCATAAGCAAGATTTTAAATGCATCGGAAACTCGTGTTTATAACTCTGGGGATGCCTTGATGAAACAGGGAGACTCGGGGGATGGTTTAATAGTGATCACACGGGGCAGTGTTAAGGTTTCGATCGGAGATGTGGTCGTGGATATTATGGGAAGAGGAGCCGTGATCGGTGAGATGGCCGTTTTAGCTGGTGTCCCTCGGACTGCTACTGTGAATGCAGATTCTACTGTCAATGCTCTTTGGTTAAATACGGATTCGATGCAGGCAATCATGAGCGATTCGCCTGAGCTCTCAGGGAGTCTTTGGAAAACCGCTTCCATGAGATTCGCAGAAAACTTACTAGGAGCGAAAGATCCCTACAATGGATGGAGTCAGATTCAGTTACGCAGATGGCTGAATGAAGGGGATGTCATTGCTCCCTCTGACGGAGAAACCACCAATCTCTATGGAAAGGTCGCTGTTTTGGTATCTGGTCAAGCAATACCTGCTGGCTCAACGGAACCAATCAATGCACCCGCTCACTTGGACCTTGCCGAGGCTACCTTTAATGGAAATGCCAAGGTTTTCATCCGTAACGCTTAGCTGATCTAATGTGGCGGAGAGGGCGGGATTCGAACCCGCGGTACCTTGCGGTACACAGCATTTCCAATGCTGCACAATCGGCCACTCTGTCACCTCTCCGTTGTGATTAAGTGAGAGATTAATGAATAACTTGCTACCTTCCGTCAATGTTCAAAACCGTGGAATTAGTAAAATTTTAAGACTTCGTCACAAATACTTAGGGAAATGGTTTTCGGGTTTGCTTGTTTGCAAGAATTAACTAAAAAAAGGGTAATGGTTTCTGACGAGTTTGGCTATAATAGTAAAGTTGAAGGTGAAGTAATTGTCACTCGTGCCGATGCAGTGGTTAATTGGATACGAAAACACTCTGTCTGGCCTATGCCTATGGGACTCGCTTGTTGTGCTATTGAACTCATGGCTTCCGCAGCTTCAAGGTATGATATATCCAGATTTGGTATGGAAGTGATGAGGTTTTCTCCTCGTCAATCTGATTGCATGATTGTCGCGGGAACCGTTACCTACAAAATGGCAGAAGTTGTTCGTAGAATATACGATCAAATGGGTGATCCCAAATGGGTGGTCGCTATGGGAGCATGTGCCTCTACTGGTGGCATGTACCGATCTTATGCAGTAATGCAAGGTGTTGATAATGTCGTGCCTGTAGATGTCTACGTAAGTGGATGTCCTCCGCGTCCCGAAGCTTTATTGGATGCGATGATGAAATTACAGGACAAAATCGGGAGGGAATCGTCAGTTAAAAACCTGTCTAAAACTCCTGAGCCTCTTTCTGCTTCCTGATACAATGATTGACGAAGACTTCGTCAAGTCCCTACTCAATGGGCGAGAATTCCTTAAGCTATTGCATCAGAATGATTGTCTTACCCTATCCTGCGAGCCTCAGCATTTTGTCTCTTTTTGTGAACATCTTAGGGATCAGGAAACCTTCGACTTACTTGTCGATTTAACTGCTTTAGATCATGGATTGGAAGCTGATATCCGTTTTTCCACGGTTGTTCACATTTATTCTCTCGTGCACAAATCATACATTCGGATTCATGTCGATTGCATGGACAACGAGTCACCTTCTGTGCCATCCATTTCCTCTATATTTCCAGCGGCTAATTGGCATGAGCGGGAAACTTTCGATATGTTTGGGATAAATTTCGTCACTCATCCCAACCTCAAACGCATTCTAATGTGGGATGATTACCCATATTTTCCTCTGCGGAAGGAATTCCCTCTAGCTGGAATCGAAGTGCCTTTGCCTGCTGCAGATGTTTCGGAGGTCACGGGTGCAGCGGTGGATCCTGCACCTATGATGGGCGGTCCTTTTGTCTCGTCCGG
This sequence comes from Verrucomicrobiota bacterium, assembly GCA_027593365.1. Classification (GTDB taxonomy): domain Bacteria; phylum Verrucomicrobiota; class Verrucomicrobiia; order Opitutales; family Seribacteraceae; genus Chordibacter. Next base: position 16,395 of record JAQCIX010000010.1, on the reverse strand, counting down.
TAGCTCGAGGTTGAGTCAAGCCGAACCTCGTGCCAAAGATGAAAGTTGGACAGAAGATTCTGAAAAGCCCTTATGAGTACTACGGTTAAAGAAGTCCAAATCGGGGATGTCGGTGCCAAAGCAGCCTTGCATTCTGATGAAGGTAAGATGACTCTCAATGTTGGTCCATCCCACCCTACAACTCATGGCGTACTTAGATTGATGATGGAGCTTGATGGTGATTTGATCACCCGTTGCGAGCCCGTCCTTGGATATCTTCATCGCGGAGATGAAAAGATCGCTGAAAATATGACTTACAACCAATTTGTTCCTTACACGGACAGATTGGATTACCTCGCTCCGCTTGCAAACAATGTTGCGTACGCAATTACTGTTGAAAAACTTGCAGGTATTGAATTGCCCGAGCGTTGCGAAGCAATTCGTGTTTTGGTTTGTGAAATGGCCCGTATATCGAGTCATCTTCTCGGAATGGGTGTGTTTGGAATGGATGCTGGTGCATGGACTCCATTCATGTACACCTTTACAGAAAGAGAAAAGTTGTATTCTCTTTTTGAAGAATTAACTGGGGCTCGATTCACTACAAGTTATACACGCATTGGTGGAGTAGCGAGGGACCTTCCTGATGGCTGGCTTCCGAAGGTAGAGAAGTTTGTCGATGAATTACCAAAGGCGATTGAAGAAGTTGAAAAATTGCTCACCCGAAATCGGATTTTTCTCGACCGAACCGAAGGGATCGGAACCATATCTAAAGAAGACGCGATCGCATTTGGTATAACTGGCCCAAACTTACGGGCAAGTGGAGTAGATTTGGATCTTCGCAAGGATAAGCCTTACAGCGGTTATGAGAAATACGATTTCGATGTTCCTATTGGTACTCGGGGCGATTGTTACGACCGTTACCTTGTTCGGATCGAGGAAGTGAGGCAAAGTATTTTGATTATTAAACAAGTCATAGCCAGCATGCCCAAAGGTTTGTGGTATGCTGAGGATGCCAAAAAGATATTTGCTCCCCCAAAAGACAAAATCATGACGAGCATGGAAGAATTGATCCAAAATTTCATGATTGTTACGGAGGGACCTCAGGTGCCTCCGGGTGAAGTCTATTTTGAAGCCGAAAATCCTAAAGGTGCACTTGGCTTTTACCTAGTCTCCAAAGGTGGCGGCGTCCCTTACCGACTTAAAATTCGCGCGCCCAGTTTTTGTAATCTTAGTATCCTGGAAAAGCTTGTCCCTGGGCACATGCTTAGTGATATCACTGTGATTTTGGGTAGTTTGGATTTTGTTATGGGAGAATGTGATCGTTAATATGTCCAATCCCTTAAATCTGTCCGAAAACACTTTGTCGAAAATCGACGAAGTTGTTCCCAAGTACCCTGAGAAAAGAAGTGCAGCCCTTATGGTGATTCATTTGGTTCAGGATGAACTAGGTGCAGTTAATGACTTTGCATGCGAATGGATCGCGAACCGACTCGATTTGCAGCCTATAAACATTAAAGAACTCGTTACCTTCTACCCCATGCTTAGAGAAAAGCCATGGGGTAGAAAACATGTTCGTGTCTGCAGAACTTTGCCCTGTGCTTTACGTGGATCCTATGCAACCTGTAAATCTTTTGAGAAAAAATTGGGTGTTAAGGAAGGACATGTCCGAGAAGATGGTGAATACTCTCTTGAGTTTATGGAATGCCTTGCTGACTGCGGGCAAGGACCAGTGGTTATAGTCGATGAAAAAACTTACGAAAATGTGGATGGTGATCGTGCCGAAAAGTTTGCGGACCTTCTCCTAGATGGAAAACTCGATGAGTCTGATGAATTTCAAAGCTATGAGGATGCCCTTCTGAAGAAAACCGAAGAATAATTTGACTACCAAACTGATGAACGCACATCTCCAAGAAAGAAGAATCATTCTTAAACATGCCGATGACCCGTCTTACTCCAATCTAATCGGTTGTTATCTTCGCGAGGGTGGTTATGAGACCTTAAAAAAGGCCTTTGCGATGAAGCCTGAAGAAGTGGGCGAAGAGGTTCTCAAGTCTGGAGTTCGCGGTCGCGGAGGTGCAGGTTTTCCTGCGGGTATGAAGTGGAAATTTCTGGATCGAAAATCTGGGAAACCCATTTACCTGATCTGTAATGCAGATGAGTCCGAACCTGGTACTTTTAAGGACCGCCAAATTATGTACAAAGACCCTCATCAACTCATTGAGGGTATGATGATTGCAGCCTACGCTATTGGTGCGAAGCAAGCGTTTATCTACATCAGAGCCGAGTTTCATGAAGGAGCACGCATCCTTAACCGTGCCATACAAGAAGCAAAAGACAATGGGTACTGTGGGGACAACATTCTTGGGAGTTCATACTCGTGTGATTTGGTGGTTCACAGGGGAGCGGGTGCCTATATTTGCGGAGAAGAAACCGGTTTAATTGAATCTTTGGAAGGAAAACGCCCCAACCCCAGAATTAAACCTCCTTATTTCCCTGCCGTCCTTGGCCTTTATCAGTGTCCAACGATCGTAAATAATGTCGAGACCCTCTGTAATGTTCGTCACATTATAGAAATGGGAGGAGAAGAGTTTGCCAAAATTGGCAAGCCCAACAACACCGGTACTCGCATCTGGTGCGTATCTGGTCAGGTCATGAAGCCTGGATATTATGAATTTGAGTGCGGTGCCCTTACTCTAGGAGAGATGATTTTTGGTGTCTGTGGTGGACTGCGTCCTGGACGCAGCCTAAAAGCAGTTATTCCGGGCGGTTCTTCCTCAAAAATCTTAAGAGCTGACGAAAGATTTAGTGGGAAACTAAAAGATGGTACTGAGTTTGACTGGGGCCTGGAAGATATTCCCCTTGATTTCGACGGACCTGCATCGGTTGGAAGTATGTCTGGTTCCGGAGGGATTATTGTAATGGATGATACCGTAGATATCGTCGAAGCCATGGCTAATATCAATGCTTTTTATGCCCACGAATCCTGCGGGCAATGCACACCCTGTCGTGAGGGTTCTCTATGGATGCGTAAGATCACTCAAAGAATGTGTTCTGGAGGAGCCCGAGAAGAGGACGCAGACCTTCTTCTTTCTGTGGCGAATCAAATTGAAGGGCGGACAATATGTGCATTTGGGGAAGCGGCAGCATGGCCCACTCAAAGTTTTGTCACCAAATTTAGAGATGACTTTATTAAAAAGGCTTCCGAAACTGTGGAAGAGAAAAACTCGCGGAAACTTCAACTCATTTAATTCCAAGTTTTAATGATTTCTCCATCAAAAGAAGATTTGGTAACCATTACCTTAAATGGGGTTGAGGTTGAAGTTCCCAATGGAATCAATGCTGTTGAAGCTGCTGCCCTGCATGGGAAAGAAGTCCCTCATTACTGCTATCATCCTAAGCTTAGTGTAGCCGGAAATTGTAGGATGTGTCTTGTTGAGATGGGTACTCCTATGAGGGATCGATCAACAGGCGAAGCCATCCTTGAAGATGATGGATCTCCCAAGATTGGTTGGGTGCCCAAACCTGTGATTGGTTGTGCCACGAATGTGTCTGCTGGAATGCACCTACGCACGGAGTCGGACTTGGTAACTGAATGCCGCGAAGGTATTATGGAGTTTCTATTGGTCAACCATCCCCTGGACTGCCCCATCTGCGATCAGGCAGGTGAGTGTCGACTTCAGGAGTTTGCTACCGATTATGGCAGGGGATTTAGCCGTTACATTGAGAGGAAAAATGTGAAGCCTAAGCGGACTCGCCTTGGACCCCGTGTCACCCTTGATGACGAAAGGTGTATTTTGTGTTCTCGTTGCATACGCTTTTCCCAAGAGGTGGCTAAGGATGATGTCCTAGGTTTCGTTGATCGTGGAAGCTTTTCTACACTTACCTGTTTCCCTGGTAAGGAATTATCCAATAATTATTCTCTCAATACCGTAGACATTTGTCCGGTGGGTGCTCTAACCAGCACGGATTTCAGATTTAAAATGAGAGTATGGTTTTTGAAAGAAACCAAAAGTATTTGTACAGAGAGTAGCACCGGTTGTAATACAATCATTTCCAGCAGGGAAGGAGTGATTCAGAGAATTACTCCCCGTAGAAATGATTTAGTGAACGATACTTGGATGACCGATTCGGGTAGAGAAATTTACAAATTGGTAAAAGCCGAGAACCGTATTCTCAGGCCCTCTGTGGATGGGAAAGACCTCCCGCTTTCCGAGGGAATTTCTTCGGCGGTTCGTATTTTAAAGGATCGAAAGGTTGGGGTAGTTGCAAGCTGTAAGTCCACTTTAGAAGAGCAGTTTTTGACCAAACTTGTAATCGATGCCACGAACGCTCAAGTTTACATCCGTGGACACTTTGGAGAAGATGATGGGATTTTGCTTTCTGCAGATCGTACACCCAATTTAAGAGGTGCTTTGATTAATGGGCTTACAGACAGTTATCCAGAGGATCATTTGAATGGACTTAACGAAGCACTAGCATCTGGTGAATTGGAATCTCTTTTTGTTATCGATGAAGACCTTCTTGCATCTGGTGTTGACCAAGAAAATCTCAAAGATGTAGATATCGTCTTCTTAGGTACCCACTCCCATGCCACATCCAATATGGCTCGTGTGGTCTTGCCTAGTTTTACCGTTTTTGAGAAGGAAGGTTCCTTTATCAACAAGTCATTTATTGTACAAGCCTTTGAGCAAGCCATACCTGGACCCGTTGGCTTGTCTTCGCAGGTGGAAATCTTATCCCAAATTATAAACCACCTTCGTGTAGACTCGGACCCATTAGATGCAAAGCTAGATGGGGTTTGGAAATCCATGGGAGAAGTATTACCGGATTTAATGGGTGATTGTGACTTTCGAAGTCTTGTAAAAGCACCCTTTCAAATCGATGGTTCTAAATGGTCTCACCTAGATTTTGTTGAGAAAAATGCACTTAATTTCGAGTCCGTGAAGGGAGTTCAGGTATGACTTTTGACTGGATGCCTGACACGCTTTGGTTTTCGGTATTACTGAAGGTTTTCTATGCACTCATGATGATTGGTGCAGTGATGACTATGGCGGGTTATTCGGTACTGGCAGAACGCAAAGTAAGTGCTTGGATGCAAGGTCGTGTCGGTCCAAATCGTACGGTTCTTCCTTTTGTCGAATCGATTCCATTCTTCGGTCCATTTTTGAAAGGCCTTGGTATTTTCCAACCACTCGCTGATGGGCTAAAATTTTTATTTAAAGAAGAAATCGTACCTGGGCATGTGAACAAGTTTTACTATTACTTAGCTCCTTTGGTTGCTCTCGTTCCTGCCCTCACAACCATGACTGTCTTACCTTTTGGTCAGATTTATTGGGAAGATGGTTCTGTAACTACTCTTGCATTAGCCGATCTTGAAGTCGGTATTTTATTCGTTTTTGCGGTTTCATCATTAGGTGTTTATGGAATCGCCTTGGCAGGTTGGTCTTCCAATAACAAATACTCTTTCTTGGGTGGAATTCGTTCTTCAGCCCAAATGATTTCCTATGAATTAGCCATGGGGCTTTCACTCCTTCCCGTATTCTTATGGGTTGCCGCACCAGGGGTATCTTCCTCTGGTTTGAGTATTTCAGGGATCGCCAATGCCCAAGAGGGAGCCGCTTGGTTGTTTATCGTTCAACCTTTATCCGCCCTCATATTTCTGATCGCTTTGTTTGCCGAGACCAACCGTTTGCCTTTCGATATGCCTGAATCAGAAACTGATTTGGTTGGTGGGTTTCATACCGAGTATGGAAGTTTTAAATTTGGTATTTTCTTTGTAGCAGAATATGCACATATCGTGATCGGTTCTGCCTTGTTTACGCTCTTGTTTCTAGGAGGCTGGCATTTTCTCCCCTTTATGAATGATCCATGGCCGGAAAATTGGATTGGTTCATTAATTGGAGTGGGGTGGTTTCTTTGTAAAACCATTTTTCTTATCTTCTTTTTTATTTGGATTCGTTGGACCTTACCCCGTTTTCGTTACGATCAGGTCATGCACCTTGGTTGGACAAAATTATTACCCATCGCCCTTGCGAATCTGATCGTTTACATCGTCATTGTTACTATCCTTGACGGAAGCTTTTAAATTTAACTTTCGATAAATCATGGCCAAAACAATTGTTTTAGAACGAAAACCTCTCTCTTTCTCCGAGAGAACCTACCTTCCTCAAATTGCGACAGGTCTGAAAACTACTTTTTCCAATATGTTCAAGCCTAAGGTAACTCTTCAATACCCTGAGGAAAAACCGCACATTCCAAACAATTACCGAGGTGTCCCGACCTTAGTTAAGGATCCAAACGGTAGAGAAAAATGCGTATCCTGCCAGCTTTGTGAGTTTGTCTGCCCGCCAAAGGCAATTCGTATCACACCAGGAAGCGTACCCGAAGACCAAGAGCAACGTGAGCATGTGGAAAAAGCTCCTCAAGAGTTTGAAATTAATATGCTTAGATGTATTTATTGCGGATATTGCCAGGAGGTTTGTCCTGAGGAAGCTATTTTTCTTCAGGATCAGTATTCCTCCTCTGGTTACAGTCGTGAGGAAATGATTAACAACAAACAAAAGCTCTACGAGTTGGGCGGAACTTTACCTGACCGCCACTACAAGTGGGATAAGAAAAAACAGGCTGAAGTTCATGGGAATACCCATTAATATTCTACTCGTACCTATTTTTTAATGAGTACCGTCGATATTTTATTTTGGATCTTTGCCACTCTTTCTGTGGGTGGCGGACTATCCATGGTTTTATCTCGGCACCCAGTATCAGCAGCTATGTTTATGATTATTTCTCTTGTAGGCGTGGCTGCTCTTTTCGTTTTGTTGGAATCATTCTTTTTAGCTGTCCTGCAAGTCCTCGTCTATGCTGGTGCAGTTATGGTTTTATTTTTGTTTATAATTATGCTTTTAGATGTGGGACCCGGAGCTTCCAAAATCAATTTTTCGAATTGGAAAACTGGTCTCATTGGATTTGGAGCTTCATGCCTGTTGATTTTTCTTTTGAGTGCATTACTTTCTCCTGGTGAAGATACTTTATCATTTGGCCAATCCTGGACTGTCATTAATAATTCCACAGCTCCGGCACCCGTAGATGCTCTCGTCTTTTCGACGGATATTTCAGCTTTTGGCTACGCTTTGATGACCAAATACATGCTTCCTGTTCAAATATCCGGATTTTTACTTCTAGCTGCTATGATTGGAGTGATTATTTTGAGTAAAAGATCTGGTACTCCTTCTTCAAATTCTTAGTTTTTTTCTCTTTCTTTGTTGATGCTCACTGTCACTCCACTCCACTTCCTTATTCTAGCCTTTGTTTTGTTTGGCATTGGTTTTTTAGGTTTGTTGATTCGAAGAAACATTTTGTTGATGCTGATGTCTCTTGAATTGATGCTGAATGGTATCAATGTAGCTCTGGTAACCTTTTCTCGTGTTGGAAATAACCTGGACGGAGGAATTTTTGTTTTTTTTATCATGACGGTTGCGGCTTCTGAAGTCGCGGTAGGCTTAGCTCTGCTTGTGGCATTGTATAAAAAACGGAAGAGCGTTTTCACGGACGACATGGCTTTGCTTAAAAATTAATTAGGATATGATCAATTTGGCATTAAGCTTACTTTTTTTACCTTTCGTTTCTGCATTGGTCATATTGCTATTTCTACGAGCAAAAGGAAACCTTGCTTCGCTTGTCTCTGTTTTTACCGCCGCTGGTATTCTAATCCTTTCACTATTACTTTTATTTAATTCACAGGAGAGTTCCTTAGTTTGGAACACAACCTGGTTTACTATGGGTTCGTGGGAACTTCGTTTTGGTATTTTACTCGATGATCCAGCCAGGCTTCTTTTGTTTATTGTATCGTTTGTTGGATTGTTGATTCACATTTTCAGCCTTGGCTACATGGAAAGTGATCCTGCACGTCCAAGGTACTTTGGAGGTCTTTCTATTTTCATGTTTTCCATGATCGGAATTACATTGGCGGATAACCTGATAATGATTTTTGTTTTTTGGGAGTTGGTTGGTTTCAGTTCTTACCTATTGATTGCCCATTATTTTCAAACGGATGAGGCATCTCAAGCTTCGAGGAAAGCATTTATTGTCAATCGGGTGGGGGATTTTGGTTTTCTCATCGGAATTGTTCTGACTTATTGGACTTTTGGAACCGTAAATCTTGGTGAACTTGCTGATCTAGCTGATTTTTCTCCAAGCCTGATCACAACTGGACTATGCCTAGCCCTAGCTTGTGGTTTTATCGGTAAATCTGCTCAATTTCCTTTGCATGTATGGCTGCCTGATGCCATGGCCGGTCCGACTCCGGTTTCCGCTCTGATTCATGCGGCAACAATGGTTGCCGCTGGGGTCTATCTCCTGATCAGAATTGATTTTCTTTTTACCGAACAGGCTTTGGGTTTAATCGCATTTCTTGGAGCTGCCATGGGTTTGTACGCTGGGTTTTGTGCCCTTGTACAAAGAGATATAAAAAAGATATTGGCTTATTCGACCCTTTCCCAACTTGGTTACATGGCCGCTGCTTTTGGATTAGGGGCTCCGGGTTTAGCTCTATTTCACCTGACCACCCATGCTTTTTTTAAAGCCCTTATGTTTTTGGGGTCAGGCTCGGTTATTCATGCATGCCACCATGAGCAGGACATCTTTAAATATGGTGGATTGAGGAAAAGGATGCCTGTCACAGCTGGGACCTTTTTAATTGGGGTTCTTGCTATTTCAGGAGTCAATTTCCTTTCCGGATATTACAGCAAAGACGCCATTCTTCTTTGGGCTTACAATTTTAATCTTCCGATTTTTACGCTACTTTATGCTGGTGCACTCTTAACGGCTGCTTACATGTTTCGACTCTATTTTATTGCTTTTGAAGGAGAAGCTCGTTCTGAACATTCCCAATCTGCGAAAGAAAATAGTTTATCCATGACATTGCCTCTTGTCTTGCTTGCTTTTCTTTCCGTCTTAGGCGGATATGTTATTCTTTACCCATTTAATATAGGTTCCTACTTTGCTCCTGATCTTTCTGCGACTGCCCTCCTTCCGCATCATATGTGGATGGTTGTTTTGGGCACATCGGCGTGGATTATTGGTTTGGTGGTTGCTCGTAAATTATACGCACAGGTGAATCAGGAGGACCCTCTTTCCCAAAGATTACCCGGCTTCTTTGAAATTTGTCAAAGCAAGCTGTTTTTCGATCAAATCTACTCTTTTTATGTGAATAAAATACAGGATCCATTTTGTCGTTTTATGGAGGTGATGGAGCTATTATTTATATCGGGTCTAATGGTTCGTGGTTCTGCAGGTGTGACTGCACTGTTAGCGATGCTCGCAAAAGCCTGTTATATCGGGAGAGTTCATGTGTATGCACTTTGGTTCATGCTAGGTACCCTGGGTTTCATTATCTACTCATCTGGGATTTTTGAGTAATCTCTAAATTATGAACCTAAATACGATTCTTTTACTCGGTTCTATCATTGTGCCCGCGGTTGGGTCTTTATTATTTTTTGGTGGTTTTCCGAAAGAGGATAGTTCGATTAAGAAGCTCTCTTACTTTGTGTTCGGGTTTCCCTTCATTGCCTCAATCCTTCTATTCCTCAATTTTGACCCTACTCAGGAATACTGCTTTGAAATCCTCTATTCAAGGATGGGTTTACAAGAGCTTGGTATCACTTTTCATCTTGGTTTGAATGGTGTTTCGAGTCCGCTTTTTGCTATGGCTGGCATCATCGGTTTTGCCGCTGGAATAAGTGCGATCCACTCTGGTGCCGAACGCCTTCGTCTCTACCTTGCACTCCTTTCAATCATGCTATCCGGTTTGATGGGTTTATTTGCGAGTGTGGACTTATTCTTTTACTACCTTTTCCACGAGTTTGCCCTCATTCCAACCTTCATTATGGTCGGGCTCTGGGGTGGTCGTGATCGTAGAGGGATTGCTTTGGAGATGACTATTTATCTAACTCTTGGTGCATTGATATCTTTGTCTGGTCTTGTTGCTCTAAATGTGATGATTGATGCCCCGAAATTTGATTTTCCTCATCTCTCCGATGCGCTTACTCAGGTTTCACTATCAGATCGGTCTGCCTATAACATATTTGGATTATTGCTTTTTGGCTTTGGAATCTTGGTTGCCCTTTTTCCTTTTCATACATGGGCAACTCGGGGATACGATGCGGCCCCAACTTCTGTATCTATGCTCCATGCAGGAGTTCTCAAAAAGTTTGGTTTATACGGCCTGATTCAGATTGCGGTTCCTTTGCTGCCACAAGCTGCAGAATGCTGGAGTCCATGGATCATGTGGCTTGCCTTAGGAAACATTCTGATCGTTGGTTTTGTAGCGATGGCCCAAACGAGCTTTAAGGCGATGATTTCATATGGATCTGTCATGCATATGGGGTATTGCTTTCTTGGTATTGGGGTTTGTAGTACGATAGGTGTGGGTTCTGCCGTTATGCTTATGTGTGCCCACGGTCTTTCGGTTGCTCTCATGTTTCTTTTGGCTAGTTATGTCAGAAGAAGAACCAATACATTTGAAATGGAAGAAATGGGTGGGTTAGCTGCTAAAACCCCTCTGCTTGCTTGTTTTTGCCTTGCGGCAACTCTTGCCACAATCGGACTTCCTGGTTTCGGGAATTTTTGGGGAGAGTTTGGTGTATTTCTTTCCTTAGGTGAGAATAAGGAACACTTTACATTTCTCATTCTGGCGGCATTGGGAATTATCATTTCTGCAGTTTTTGGTTTGCGTGCAATGGCTAAAATATTTTTTGGAAGTGAATCACAGGAGTTTCAAAAAAGTACTACTTACTCTTCGGTTTCAGATTTGTGTAAGTCTGAAATTTTGCCGGCAACTTCTATTCTTGTCCCATTATTTCTAATCGGAATTTGGCCCTTAACGATTTCTCACAGAATTGATTTGGAAATTGGACAAAGGTACGCTGAATTTCAATCTCAATCCTCTTCTTTTAAACCTTCCTGTTGTCCGGACAGCGAAGAAAGTACTGAAGAGGGGAACACACTTCTCCCTTAGTCGAGTCTGGTATGGAATCTTATTTGAATTTTGCCAAAGATAATTTATGGGGCGAAATCTGGCCCGAGCTAACGCTTTGCCTAGGTGCCCTAATTGTTCTAGCTATTGATTTATTTGCAAATTCCTCCAATGGAAAGAAAAGAGCCGGTCAATTTGCGATTCTTTTTCAAACTATCCTTTTTGTCTTTCATCTTTTAGATTATTTGCTTCTCAGGCACACCTTTGATCGTGAAAGCTTTTCGGGAATGCTTAAGCATGGAATTCATCAAGATATCACCAGAAGCTTTTTTCTTTTGTCCTCTTTATTAGTCTCTGTATTGGCTCAATTTTTTCTTCATACAAGAAAACTAAGAATCGGCGAGTTTCATCACCTCACGATGGTTGCCACTGCAGGTTTGATGATTCTTTGCCAAAGTCAGCATTTCATTGTCTTGTTCGTTGCATTAGAGACTGTAGCGATTTGTTTCTACCCATTAGTTGCCTTTGACCGGGAATCGCCCAAGTCTTTGGAAGCGGGAATGAAATACCTGATCTTTGGTGCACTTAGCTCGGCTTTGCTTCTGCTTGGAATTGTTTTAATCTATGGAGTAGGTGTTAACCCCGAGGCTTGGGGTGCAACCGTACCAAATACATCCTATGCTGATGCTTTTTCATTTCATGCAGTTTATCAATTGATTACCGAAAATTCTGACCATTCACTCATCCGTACGGGGGTGGTTTTGATTCTTGCTGGTATTGCGTTCAAAGTTGGTGCTGCTCCATTTCAAATTTGGGTTCCAGATGTTTACCACGGAGCACCTATGCCCATTACTGCATTTTTGGCAGTATCATCCAAAGCTGCCGGTTTTTTTGTTCTTCTTACACTTGTGAACGGTCCTTTTTCTGGTTTAAGTGAATTTCTCCTACCTCTCCTTGGTTTCATCGCAACCTTCACCATTTTCTTTGGTAACTTAGCTGCTTGCACACAAAAGAACCTCAAAAGGATGTTAGGTCTTTCGGGAGTCGCTCATGCTGGTTATCTTATGGTTGCAGTGATGGCATCCATGATTCTTCCGGGTTCAAGTGATCGTGCGGTATGGATCCTTTTCTTTTATCTGTTCACTTATCTTCTGGCTTCTTTCGCCGTTTTCGGAGTGATGACCATTGCGAAAGTTCAGAACGACTCTGAACACGAATTTACAGATTATGAAGAGCTTTTGAGGAAAGTACCTTGGGCAGGCTTGACTTTGATAATTGGAATAGGATCTTTAGCCGGGATTCCTCCTCTTGCCGGCTTTATTGGAAAGCTTCTCCTTTTCAGCGTTGCATTGGAAGCGAAGCTTTATCTTTCGATCCTGGCAATGGTTGTTGGGGTAGTTATTTCTATTTATTATTACTTTGGATGGATAAGAGAAATTTGCTTTCATCCTCGTCCTGTATTTGAAGATGATGATCCAAAGCATGATGTCTGGAAGGATGCCGACAGAGTGGGATTCATAAAACCTCTCCTGCTTTCTCTTCTTTTTGCATCGATCCTTCTTGGTATTTGGCAGGGTCCCCTTGGCGATGCATTTTAAATATTTGTCTTTCATTTTACCTTTTGTTGTACATATGCTCGGGTGGCGGAATTGGTAGACGCATCAGACTTAGGATCTGGTGTCCTTTTGGACGTGGGGGTTCAAGTCCCCCCTCGAGCACTTATTCCCTAATGTTTTGACCGCAAACTTGTTAGGGTGTTTCAAGCAAGCTAATGGAGTAAATCTGTTCTTGCTTTGGATTACAGGTATGCCATTGTGAACAACATGAGAAATTCTTGTCTTTCTTACCTTAAACAAGGATGGTTTGGGTTACCTTTGTTTTTTCTTGGTTTGGGATCTCTTGCTTTTAGTCAACTTGAGACAGAGTCAAATGCCAAGAATGCAACCGCGGATGAACTTGCATCCTCGATCGATACAAAGATCCAAAAAGGAGATGAGCTGATTGCGAATCTTCGCAAAGAAATAAATTTGTCTTCTCAAAATCAGATTCCCTCGATCGAAAAGAAAATCTCCTCCAAAGAACTTACCAAAGAAGACAAGGGCGTACTTAAAGCTCAGTTTGATAATCTAGTTTCTCGCTTCCAAAATAGGGAACGCTCGATGAAGGATTCCATTTCGCAAACTGAGGAAAGGGTTTCGAGTGCGAAAGAAATTTTCGGCGACATCAAAAGTAATTTTGCAGGAAGATTAGAGGAAACCCGTCCTGCTCTTCTTGCTGTTTCTGAAAACCTAGATGGTTCCCTGGTCGAGTTGGAAGCCCTTTCAACCATGTCCAGTGGTTTGGTGAAAGATTTTACTTACGAATTATCTTCATTGGATAGCCAAGTTGAGGCAAGTTTTGCCCAGCGGCTTCCTTCACCGCCCAACGATACTTCGAAACCAGCTCCAGTCACCTCGGTAGGTCGTAAAATTTCGTCCGTGATACAAGCAAGAGAAGCTCTGCCCTTGAGACATTCAGGTATAATCGGAAAAAAGGTAGAGCTTTCAGAACCTAAGGATTTTGGAAACCTCTCTTCTGCTTCCTACCAAGACGAAGACGGGATGTTAGCAAAATTAAGAAAGGAACTGGATGATTCCAAAAATTTCCAATCTGAGCTCTCCGCAGATTCTGCCGAATTGAAGTCTGATTTGAGGAAAGCATATCGAGAGATTGTCTCTCTACAAACCAACTTGAAAGAATCACAGCTGATTATCAACGAATTGGAAAATTCCAAAAAAAGTTTATACAGAAATTCGGATGGTGGACCAGCTACCGCTCAATCCGTTAGTAAAGAAATTAACCGGTTAGAACGCGAGCTTGAGCAGGCGAGGGATGATTTAAGGCAATCCAGGCAAAGTCTCCTTTTAGAACAACAGCGGTCCAATGCCATGATTAGCTCGATTACTACGGAGCTTGAAAGAACCAGGCGCGAACTCGATTATGCCCGTCAAATGTCTCATTCCAATGGAGCCAATTTTGAAAGATTAGCTTTCTTGGAGCGTGAGCTTGCTCAAGCTAGAAGAGCCCTCGAATCCACCCAAAAAGAACCAATCGAACCTGGTACCGATGAATTTGTCAATCTTCAGGAAGAACTAAGGAAATCGCTGGGTGAAATTGCTCGTATGCAAATTGAGCTTTCGGAGAAAGACCAAATGCAAGAGGAATTGTTGCGATTGAAAAGCACTATGGAGCAGCTTGATGAAACTCCTTCTAGATCTGCAAGTCCAGCCTTCGTTAATAAGCTTCTTGTCGAACTCAATGCAGCCAACGATGAAATTGAGAGATTGCAAAAAGGGAATCTTGCCGACCGAGAGGGCTTGTCGGCTGATGTTATTACACTTCAGGATCAATTACAAGCTACCCAGACAGAACTCGATCAGGTACGAAGGGAATTTGCGGATACCAAAGAAGACATTGCGAAACGCGAATTTGAGTTTGCTACAACGATTAAGAAACTCGAGGAGGAGGCACAGATGGCTGAATCGGTTTTGCAACAAGCTGCCGATGGTAAATTACCTATGGTTCCATTTGTGACTGAGATGGAGGAAGATCTAGCTGCCTCTGAATCCAGGATTCGTTTGTTGTCAGATCAGTTTGCGAATGAGCAAAAGAGAGCTACGGATGTAATCGATGAGCTCACTAATGAACTAGAGCTTGCACAGGCACGCAACAAACAAGCCTTAGACCAATTGTCTAGAAGAGAATTAGAAATTACTAGTAAAGGTCAAGAGGTCATTTCCCTTGCTCAACAAAAGAAGGATTTGGAGGAAGAGCTTGAGGTCGTAAAAGTGATTGCTGGTCAACTTCAGGATTTAAATCAAGTCTTAGAAGATACAAAGGAAACACAAGTCGTACAAAGTCAAACAAGTGACCAGGTTGTCGGTTCCCTCAAAGACGAGTTAAATCGTGCCAAGATCGAGCTCGTTGTAGCTTTGGAAGAGAAAGAAAAAATGCAGGACGAATTTTCAAACCGCCTCAACAACTTGGAAATGCAATTAGAGGATGCCAGAAATGAAATGTTTGAAGAGCAGGAAACCTTTCAGGAAACAACCAGTGAGTCGAAGATTCTAGTTTCTGAGCTTAAAACAGAACTCGAAGCAGCCCGTGCAGAGATTGCACAGATGAAAAAAACCGGTTTCTCTGAGTCTGTTGAGACCAAACAGGCAGTGGCTCAACTCCAGGAAGCTTTGGGAACAATTCGAATCCTTCAGGAGAGTTTACAGGAAGCGGAGGCAGCCAATCTCGAAGTTGATAATTTAAGAAGTGAACTCGCAGATACCATGACAGGTCAACTTGCTAAATTTGAAGAGGTTGAAGAAGAAAAAAATAAATTAAAAGATGAAATCCTTAATTTAGAAACAGAAATCTCATTACTCCGTGAGTCCAATAGTGGTGCTCAGGTTGCTCAATTAAAATCTAGTTCTGATTTGCAGACTCAGCTTGAAGCTTCAAATCAGGAAATTTTTGCACTTCGCAAAAGATTATCCCAGTCTGAAGAGCTAGGAGTTGGGTCCTTGGTTCAAATGGAGGATGAGTTGGCTCAATTGAAAAATGAAAATGATGAGTTAAGGATAGCTCTGAATTTAAGTGAAAACAAAAACAAGAATACGATTGATTCCCTGCAAAACGAACTGTTGGTTGCTAAAAATGACTTATCTGGTATCAAAAACCTTGATGGTTTAGATTCAACTGTCATCACTTCACTAGAAGATGAAATAGCCTCATTGAGAAGGGAAAACTTAAGCCTCCAACAATCCAAAGATGAGAACAACCCTGATTCAAGAATTGCTCAGCTTGAAATTGAACTTATCACTGCACAGGAAGCTTTAGAAAATCTTAACGCGACAAATTTTTCCAATTCTGAGATTCTTGCTCTTCAGGATCAGAACGCTCAACTCAAGAAAAAGTTGGTTGAATTACAAAGTAGCCCGAATGAATCCCTTGAGAATGCTACGCTATCAAGTGATTCTTCATTACTTGAAAAAGCGATGGACTTGGAAATGAAGTTGGAAATGGCTCTTTCCAAAATCGAAGATATGGAAGGAACGCAAAACTTCCCTGATAATCCAAAAATAGCATCCCTCGAAGATGAATTATCATTGGCTAATGCCACAATAGACCAATTGAATTCGCAAATTGAGAACATGGTATCGAAGCAGGCGGAAGCCGAGTTGGAACTTGCCATGTTGGAAAATGCTTCAAGCCTCTCTGACCCCAGTTCTATTTCAGCGGATGAGAAAGCTTTGTTTATTGAAGAAATTGAATCTCTCAGAAATGAGCTAAAAGCAGCCAAGATTGAGTATTCGCAGTCCAGTGCTAGGTCACCAGAAATGGCAAATCTTCAAGATGAACTGAGGCAGGCAGTGGCAGATAGTTTTGAATTGCAAATGGAACTAGAGCAAACT
>JAQCIX010000155.1 GCA_027593365.1 Verrucomicrobiota bacterium | reverse complement strand
CTTAACTCGTGTACAGGTTGGATTTAGGTAGGTCATCCCCGCATCCAAGTCGTTGAGAAAACCAAGTAGTTCCTCTTTCATTGATTCGGCAAGTTTCGGGAGCTTTTGGCTTAAATCATTGGTTTCCTCCCAATCCACTCGATTTCCCGAAGAATCATACAATTGATAAAGCTCCACCCTTTGGCGTTCAAAAATGTGATTGTAGATCAGCTTGTACCCGTTCTTGAGGTGGGCTGATTGCTGGCAATGCCCATTAGGAAAATGCCAGAACATCGATTTCCTAGCCTGCCCACTTCTTGAATCCAAGACTTTTTGAGGATCCTTTGGGTTTTTGATCAACAAAGGTCCAAGATCAGATCCGTCTAGGATTTGCCCCGCTGAATTTTCAGTCTTGGTCCATCCTAGAATCGTAGGATAGAAATCCAGACCATTGACCAACACTTCGCTGACAACACCTGATTTAATGTCTGGTCCTGAGATGAGAAAAGGAACACGAATACCTCCCTCCCTTACATGAATTTTTCCTTTATCCAATGGAAAGTTATCGGTGTAAACTTCTCCAGGATGTCCTTCCATCCCACCATTATCCGAGGTAAACACGATGTAAGTATTTTCGATCAGTTTATGCCCTGGCCATCTGGGGTCTTCGGTTCGTTCCAAGTATCCAACCAGCTTCCCGACATAATAATCCAGGGTCTCTACCATTGCACAATAGTATGGATTCATCTGCCCTTCCAGAGTCCAACCCTTTGGGTTTTTGGGGTATTCAACTCCAAGCTTTTCACAATATTTTCTTAAGAGGTCCTCGCTTCGAGTCTGTAAGGGGGAATGCACCAGCCAACTGGCATAATAAAGAAACATCGGATCGTCTTTATTTTCCCTAAGAAAACGCAAGGCTTCCTCGGTTACATGGTCTCGCGGGTAACCGTTTTCATCGAGCCGATAAGGATCCTTCTCTTTGGTCGTGGCAAACCCCTGCAGTCGGTTGGGCATACCATTTTGAACTCCTCTGGCCTGAGAGTTCCCGGCAACATGACTGGTAAAATCAAATCCCTCATCCCTAGGCTGGGGAAAGGCATAGTGATTGATCGCTATGTGCCATTTACCCACATGACCCGTTTTGTACCCATTCGATTTAAGAGCTTCTGCAATCGTAACATTTTGGGTATCCATTCCCCCACGGCACCAGGGAGAAATAAAGGAATGCTGAGGGTGCATCGCCATCGGAGGTTTTCCCGAGGCTACGGTTGTGCTCATCGTTCTCGCTGGATGCTTCCCACTCATAATTGCACAACGACTTGGGCTGCAAACAGGCGACGGAGAATACCCGTTCTTAAATAGCACACCCTTTTGGGCCAGTCGGTCGATATTGGGCGTCTCATAGGGGCAGGGTTCATCAAGATCGTAACAGACTAGATCCTGCCACCCCAGGTCATCCACCAGCATCAGTAAAACATTGGGCTTGGATGGTCGATCACCCTGCCCATAGAGACTCCAAGCAGCTCCAACAAAAAAGATCCAGGCAATTAAATTTTTCATCTTCTTTACCTCCTGCCCTTACCCATTTTCGATGGAATAAAATCCACTCGGGTAAATTTGTTTATTCGCGGGATATTTACGGTTAAAATTCCATCTGTTACCCGGTAAGGCCCTAGCTCAAAGAGCTCGATATCCTCATCCTCCCCCGTCGTTGGATTGATATTTTTTGTGGTCACATCTACCTTGTAATAAGAACCATTTTGAAATCCTTCTCCGCGAAAATCCAGTCGGGATTTAAGATGGTGAAAACGCTTTCCCTCCTGCACCTTTGCGGGGATAGAAACCTTGGCATCCTTAATCCCAGATCCACCGCTGGAATAAATCAGATTAGTGAAGATTTTCTGGGATCGGTTCCAGGTGGAAATCCGGTAACGTTCGTTTCCAGTATAACCGGGCCCTGAAACCGCTAAATCGTTCCCAATTTCCCCAGCTAATGCATGCCGAACCACTTCATCCCGTCCTCCGCCTGCCTGAGCAAACCATTGCCACACATAGTACATCAAATGGTTCGGGTCCGATGGAACCTGATAATCTTCGATTGTAAAAATCTCTCCCTGCCCATCTGCGACCCGGAAATCGTCATCTCCCCCACGGAGCGATACTTTTCGGGTAATAACGGATGGTCCACCATCTGATGCAGGGATGACCAAATCAGGTCTTAATTCACCGACCCGTCCATTATAATCGCGTCTCTTAGTTAGCCCCATCGACCAGGGGCTTTCATTATCCGTCCATAAAAAATTCATCACATTCATCCCCCGCTCCATACATTTCCCCATGAGCGTGAGGGTCTTATAAAACCCATCGATTTCATTTCTTACTCCATCTCCATTCACATCTGCACTCAGGACCATACTGCCCAAGTTGCCATCATCCCAGTTCACCCAGGCCTCAGCCGAAACAATGGGCTTCCACCAGTATCCCTCACGATCCAGTTTTTGTCGGACCAAATCATAATTCCCCCAGGTCGAGGAGATATAGCTACCGTCCATCATCCCATAGCCATCGTGATGGTCAGACACATTGATATTCAGGCAATCCACTAGATCGATCAATTCATGGTTGGTAATTTTTTGCTCAAGGTAATCATTGACCGCCCGACCTCCCCGGCCATCCAGCCCATCAATCACAGGGCACCCCTCACAGGGCGATGTTCCCGAGGTCGAAATCAGCACAGGCAGAGCAGGTTCATTGTCATATACTCCCCGAACAGCTTTTGCACCTTTGATAAAAATTTCATTATGCAAAAATTCCACATCCGCACCAGGTAGGATGCTTTTGAGGTTGGTCTCATGACCAAGCTGCCAGGAATGCACTCGCCCTTTGAAGTGCGTAGCCAAGCGGGTCATAAATTCACTGAAGTAATCTGGCTTTGGCCGCTTCCCACCGTTAGGAGCAACTTCCGACGCCCAGCCAGGAGTGCCAAAAAATACAAACTCAACCAGCAAACCATCCCGGTTGGCTGCATCAACCACCTGATCAAACATCTTCAGACCTGCGGATGGATGTTTCTGATAGTCGCAATTGGCTTCATTTGGCTCCACCTGCGACCAAGCCACCCAAAACATCACATAACTGCTATGAGTAGCCAAGATTGGACGGGTTAGTTCATACTGGTTGTTTAATGGGCGGGAAACCGAGGGCTGCCAACGCACTCCAACCTGCATGTGATCTGGGGTCCATTGGTAGGAAGGAGATGCAATTAAGGCAGATGAAATTCCTATAAATAGAAGAAGGGCACTTAAAAAAGTTTTTCGAATGTATAAATTGTGATTCATGAATTTAGGTACTAACAGGCAAAATCAGAAAACCTTACCTTTTTGAAACAAACAAGGTTTATTCATTCGATCTCTGATTCTTTTTCCAACATGGTCACACCTTTTCATTCGAATTAGTGCCTACCTCCCCCCACAAAACCAAGCTATCAAAGCAGACCTTCCACCTAGATCTGATTAATAGTTCGATGGGTGGGATTTTAGAGGTTGGTTTTGGAACCTTTTCCATTCTAATCGCTATTCGTTTCCTTGAGGCACCAGATATGATCAAAGCGATCCTGGCCTCTGGTGTATCCGCTGGCCTGCTTCTGGTCCCGCTCATGCAAAGGATAGCCGTCTGGTCGAAAATGAGGGTAAGTTCTTTCTGTGCCGGGTTAATGCTTATTTGTGGGGGCTGCTTATTATGGGCCGCATATATGACAGATCCCTGGCTACTGGCCCTTGCTCTCTTTGTCGCACAGGTCTGTTTTTCTCAGCTACCCGGATTTATGATTCAGGTATACTCAAGAAATTACAGCCCCAAAGAAAGAGGGAAAAAGCTGTCCTGGAATTTCATTCTATCTGCATTCATTGGAATGATCCTTTCTTACGGAGCAGGGAATTACTTAGACCGAAAGTCCGCAGAACCTGAGTGGATTTTTCTAACCATGGCGTCGATATCCGTGGTCTCCGCACTGGCCCTTTATTTAATCCCATCCCAACCGATTCAGAGAGGTCAGAGGGCTTATGGATTAATCGACTGCTTAACCGCACTTAAAGAAGACCGCTTATTTGCCAATATGCTCCTTGCTTGGATGGTTATGGGATTGGGAATTATCATGACCCTCCCCTTGAGGATCGAATACCTGAGCGGAACAGGAGGGCTAAACCTTAGCAACGAACAGATTGCCTTGGTCACGGTGGTGATTTTTTCCATCGCCCGGATCATCAGCTCACGTCTTTGGGGAGAGTTGTTTGACCGGGTACGGTTTCTTTATTTCCG
>JAQCIX010000154.1 GCA_027593365.1 Verrucomicrobiota bacterium | reverse complement strand
GATCTGCAAATCCCACTTACTGTTCAGGGGTTGAGTGAACATTATGGGGTAAGTTACACCCCTGTAAGGGAAGCTATTGGGGAATTGATCGGGGTCGGATTGATCCGCAAAAAAAGCAACGGCCGACTGGAAGCGATTCCTCCCAATAAACGCACAAAGAAATCAAACTTCCTGACCAAACTTGAATCTGAAAAGAAACCAGTAGAAAATATTACCAAAGAACTGGTGGAAATCAGTCTTGGTGGGGAAGAGTGTTTTGTTCGGGAAGAAGCCACTGCCAGCAAGCATGGACTGACCCGCTCCACCCTGCGTCAAATCTTGCAACGCCTCGCTGGGGAGGGCCTCCTCGAACATGTGCCAAGACGAGGATGGCGAGTAAAACCATTCCGTCAGGAAGATATGGATGCATTTATTGAAGTCCGCGAAGTAATGGAATTAAAGGCCCTGGATTTGGCTAGGCCCAAATTATGTTCCCCGGAGTCCCAAGGCAAACTTCGGCAGATAAGAGAAAATAACCAGTTGGCTAAAGGGAAGGAAAGACAGGCAAAAATTGATAATACCTTACACGCTTATTTTATCAATCTGGCAGCCAATCCATACATTAACGATTTCTTCAACCGGCACGGTCGATATTTTACCATTCTATTTAATTGGGAAGGAGAGAACGAGAAAGCAGCTGCTGAAGCAGTTTCCCAGCATCATGAAATTATTGATGCCTTGCTTGCCCAAAACTGGTCCTTGGCAAAGAAGCGACTTTCCCATCACTTGCATAGTAACCACCCAGTGCTCAGCAACCTCAGAGGAATTAAAAATAAGTCATGAAAAATGCTTTATTTAGATTCATCGGCTTACTAGTTACAGCGTCGTGCATCTTTGCCGAAGAAAAGTCGGACTTGATCATAAACGGATCCGACTGGTTCGATACAGAGGGCCGTAAAATATCCGCCCACGAAGGAGAACTGGCACGCTTCGGCGATTATTTTTACTGGTATGGCAGCAGTTACAAAAATAATCCACAAGGCAAGTTCCGTATGACTGCAGGCCCGGTATGGAATGGTGTGCAGGTATACCGCTCGAAGGATTTGGTAAACTGGGAATATCGCGGAGTATGTCTACCCCGCCCCGAAAAAGGATTTGGTAAACTGGGAGCCACAGGAAGATCACATATACTCTATAATAAAAAGACCAAAAAGTATGTGATGTGGTATCGATGGTTCGTGGCGATGCCTGCATCTTTTTTAATGGTCGCCACCGCGGATCATCCAGAAGGTCCATTCACTCCCCTGGGTGCAAGGGAAGTGGGAACATCGACGGGTTTTGGTTCAGACATGAATGTATTTCAGGACGATGATGGAAAGGCATATTTAATTTACTGCGACCACAACAAGCCGGAAACCGGAGGAAACTGGAGATACGCCATCCGCATAGACAGCCTGACTGATGATTACCTCAATAGTAATCGTGAGGGAGTGATTGTTTTTGGTGGTGGTAATGAGGCACCTGCGATGACCAAGTACCAAGGGAAATACATTGCCCTTGCCTCAGGTGTACATGGATGGTCCGGTTCCGAAACTGTGTGCGCCACCACAGATTCGCCGCTTAGTAAATGGACACCCCAAGGACACATCACTGAACAACGAACATGGGGATCACAAGTGACAGATTTACTCTACATAGAGGAATCCGATCAGGTTTTGGCTTTGTGCGACCAGTGGTGGATACCGGACCGGGCGGATATCGACAAGTCACGCTATCTCTTTCTTCCTCTCCGCTACGACTCCAAATCGGGTAAGGCAAAAATAGAATACCTGGACAAATGGAACCCTCTGAACAACCGTAAGCATTAAAAATCAAAAGTTTATCTCTAGCAAAAAAACAAAATGAAAAAAGAAGACCCAACCGAACCGGTATTTGATGAATCTATGAACAAAGCATTATCCAGGCGTGGATTCATACACGGAGTGGGTGGGATCGGAGCTTTATTAGGATTAACCGCCAAGTCAATGGGTGCGGAAGCACCGCGTGATGCGGATGGAAACATTATCCCAGGCTTTGAAAAAATAAAGGAAGACCCGAATTCCTCCAAGGGTTGGCAACCGGTATCGGACCGGAAGGTCAAGGTGGGCATTGCAGGCTATGGGCTTTGCCGGTTCGGTGGTGCATTCTTTTATCAGAATCATCCCAATGTGGAAGTGGTGGCTGCGACCGATCTTGATCCAGGCAGATGTGCCGGTCTCGCCCGGGCAGTGGGAGCCAAGAAGACTTATCCATCCTGTGAGGAAATGATCCAGCAGGATAAAGAGATCGAAGCGGTTTATATTGCCACGGATGCTCCCACTCATGCAAAGCTCGCGATCATGGGGTTAAACCATGGAAAACATGTATGCTCTGCGGTGCCTGCCGTTTTTGGATTCAAGGCAGAAGAAGAAGCCGAGGAACTCTTTAACGCGGTCAAGAAGAGTGGTTTGAAATATGCCATGAATGAGACCTCCACTTTCCATGCCGATCTCTGGGATAAGCGAACTCAGTACCAGGCAGGTGCACTCGGTAAAATCATTTATTCCGAAGGTGAATATTATCATGATTTTGGTCCCAACGGACTCCCTGGTTACAACCCTCAAAATGGAAAGATTGATGTAAATGGTTGGCGTCGCGGGCTTCCTCCCATGTGGTATCCGACCCACTCCAATGCCTATTATGTATCCATCACTGGTGGACGGTTTACTGAAGTATCATGCCTCGGCACACCTGGTTTGTACAAGGAGCACAAGGAAAACCAATGGAAGAATCCATTTGGCACTGAGGTGGGTATATTCAAAACAAGCGAGGGCGGTATCTCTCGCATGGCTGTGAGTTGGGACATGAAAAATGCTCACGGCGAGATGGGTCGCGTCTACGGGCAAAAACCCCACAACCCCAGTATAAATGGTGCACGCCCTGCCCTCCCTCCCGGAGTTGGAGCTGGCGGGCACGGTGGATCGCATGGACAATTAACCAATGACTTCATCACCTCCATCCTGCTAGACCGTGAACCAACCGTAAATATTGGGGATGCTCTTAATATGACCATGGCTGGTGTGATTGCCCATAAGTCCGCACTGAAGGATGGGGAGTGGATGAAGATCCCACAGTACGAGCTTTCATAGCAAAGAAGGTTGGGTAGCTTACAAAGTTGCTCATCTTATCCTTTCGAATTGAATAAGCGTTTCCATGATCCACTTCTTTTCGAAATAGCAATGCTTCGTTTCCTTTTTTTATTTGGGATGGTTGGCTCGTTCGCGTGCCCGCTTTTTGCATCTAAATCAAATGGAAATGAGCTTGCCGAGAAAGTCTTGTACAAAGCGAGTGGTTGTGTTGCCTGCCATCGTATGACCCTGGATCATATTGGTCCTTCCATGCTGGCTGTTGCTCAAAAATACGCCAATGACCCAAAAGGTAAATTAACGGTTCTAAATAGCTTAAAGAAAGGAGCTAAAGGAAAGTGGGGAAACAATGTTATGCCCCCACAAAGCCATGTGAGTGAACAGAATCTGCAATTACTCACGAATTGGGCACTTGCCATAAAGGATTCTCCCCATCTGGAAAGTTGGCAGAAAGAGGAACTTGTAACTCAGGAATCAAATGCGATTCTATCTACGGATCCGCCGATGAATGCAAAGCATTCCCTGCCGGAAAATCGTAGGGGCACAGTGGTGGAAGTGAAAGATCAGCCGATCGTCTACCGCACCTATCTACCCGGAGCATCTTCACGGGCAATTGCGGTGGGTTTACCCGGGGGTATCTCCTACGCCTTTGATGCAAAACTTTGTAAACTTCTTTATTTTTGGGAAGGTGGGTTTCTTGATTTTGAGAAGTCTTGGACTGGGCATGGTGGTTGGTATTCGAAATTGATGGGGACAAAAATCTTTGAAGCACCTGCGATCTTCCCCCTTCGAATGGGGAGCAACCCAAGCCCTGAGGTAAAATTTCTTGGCTATCGTACGGATGGAAAACTCCCTACCTTTCTTTACCAAATCAATGGCTTAAGGGTGGAAGAAACGATTGGATTTGATGCAGATAACCGAACGATCGTGCTGTCCTTTAAGATTTCCGATGCAGAAGAACCTATCTATTTCGACCCCGGACAAAGTTCGTCCATTTGGTCGTCCGATGAAGCGGAAGAGAGAGATGGCATCTGGGCAGTAAAAGCAGACAACCTGAAAAGTTTTTCCTTCCGGGCACAAGTGAAGCAATGAGGAACGGGTGCCTACTTTTGATCATCAAGATCATTTCATCCGGCTTTTGCCTATGGGCGGACTCCTCTTACTCGGTTCAACCCTACCCCACTCCTCCAGGCATAGTG
>JAQCIX010000153.1 GCA_027593365.1 Verrucomicrobiota bacterium | reverse complement strand
TCGCCTGCAGATGCTGAAGAGTCCCAGCTTTGGAACCGAGTTTTCCAATTGTTGTCCCTATGTATACCTGGCTCATTATCCGATGATGCAAACCGAGGACGGACGGAAAAAACTTCAGGAAGCGGGCATTCCGCAAAATTTGCTCCGGCTTTCAGTGGGGCTGGAACCGGTGGAGGAAATTATCGGAGCCCTGCGTTTTGCCCTGCAATAAAAAAGCCCCCCGGTGGAACGGAGGGCTTTTCTTTGAAAGATTTGCCTGATCGGCAAAGCCAGATTCAATCACTCAAAGGTGAAAGGATCCAAAACCTTGCGCACTCTTCTTTTGGATAAGCGGACATAGGCAGGTACCCCATTTTCGTAAGGCACTTCCACTTCTCCCATAATCAGAGGCTGAGCATACTTGATAAATTTAGCAGTCATACTCACTCCATCTTCTGAAATCCAATCGGAAGGAATTTCTTTCACCCCGTTAGCGATTTCAGAAAGAGGGGCTAATCCAGTTTCACAGGAGTAGGTTTCCCCTTCCCCACGAACCAGAATGACCATCTTGTCGGTTTCACCCGCCATGGCAGCTTGGACAGCAGCTTGTCCGGCCATGAATGCTTCGTCGTTGTCGGTTTGGGAAGAACAGTGAGCCGCGGCACGCTGACCAATACCCAACTTGCAGGAACGGGCTTTAACTGCGAGATTTTGCTCGATGAAATTGGCTAGGTAGTCACCCACACCACCGAGTTGCTGGTGCCCGAATGCATCCTGACCAGACGCAGAGTTGGCGACATAATTTCCGTCCTTATCCACCAGTCCCTCACCCACTACGACCATGCAGTAGCGGTTTTTCTTCAGTACATTCTGTACATCCTCCACAAACCTGTCCTGGGAGAAAGGCAGTTCGGGAAGGTAAATGAGGTGAGGAGCATCGTTTGGATTCTCTTTGCTCTTTGCCAGGGTGGTGCCTGCGGCAATCCATCCGGCATTTCTTCCCATCACTTCAATAATGGAAACCAAATCGTGCTGACCCATGGCTTCGTGGTCGAGGGCAGATTCCTTCACCACCGAGCAAAGGTATTTAACCACACTTCCGTAACCTGGGCAGTGATCTGTGGTAACCAAGTCATTGTCAATGGTCTTGGGTACCCCAATCACCCGTAAGGTGTAGCCTTTGCTTTGGGCAAGCTTGGAAATTTTGTCGGCGGTGTCCTGGGAATCATTTCCTCCGCAGTAAAAGAAGTAGCGGATGTTATGGGCTTCAAAAACTTCGAGGATACGCTCGTACTCCTGGTCGCGCTTGAGTTTAAAGCGGCAGGTACCCAATGCAGAAGCTGGAGTGTAGCGCAGGCCACGAATGTTTTGCTGGGACTCTTCGGCAAGATCAATCAGGTCTTCTTTAAGAATGCCAAGCACTCCATTCATACCCCCGTAGATTTCCTCGATGCACTCCTGATTGAGCGCTTCCGAGATAACCCCGGCTACACTGGCGTTAATGACGGCAGTAGGCCCGCCCGATTGGGCGACCAAGCAATTTCCAATTAGTTCTTCAGCCATGACTTATAAAATTAAAGTAAGCTAAAAGAAATGCACCCTGCCCCCCCCTGTTGGCAATCGCAAAATCGATCACACCAAGGGCGCAAACTCGGCAAAGATGAACGATTTACAGAATGGAAGGCGGCGAATAGCTTTTAGCTTCAGGATATTTCTCCGCCCACTTGTTCGCCCGCTTCACAAAATGTTCCACCTGTTGTTTAGCGGCCCCGATTCTTCCCTCGCCGGCTTCGAGGAGTTTTTGCAGTTCTTTTTCTCCCAACCCGACCCGGGAATCATTAGCCAACCGGGTGACCAAATCATTTTCCTTAATTTTCCCTTCGCGGAGATCGCGGACGGTAGCCACCGCATGTTCCTTGATCGCCGAGTGGGCATCCTCGCGCCCGGCTCCTGCCTTGACCGCTTCCATCATAATTGTAGTGGTCAGAAGAAAAGGTAAGTACCTGTCCCGTTCCGCATCAATCACTGCAGGAAAGACTTCCATTTGATTGAGCACAGTCAGAAAAGTGTCAAACAAACCATCGATCGCAAAGAAGGCATCCGGCAGGGCGACCCGACGAACCACCGAGCAGGAAACATCCCCCTCATTCCATTGATCCCCAGCCAGGTTGGACACCATTACCAGGTAGCCATTGAGGATGGAATGAAACCCATTGATCCTTTCGCAGCTTCGGCTGTTCATTTTATGAGGCATGGCAGAGGAACCAGTCTGCCCCTTGGCAAAGCCTTCGCCCAGCAGTTCATGCCCGGCCATAATGCGCAGGGTGGTGGCAAAATTGGCCGGAGCTGCGGCCAGGCGGACTAATAAAGAAATGACCTCAAAATCAAGGCTGCGGGGGTAAACCTGCCCCACATTTTCCCAGTTGGCGGTGGCACCCAGGTGGTCCATCACTTTTCGGTCGAGATCGGCCGCTTTTTCCTCGTCGCCAAGGAGAGTGACCTGATCCAAACGCGTACCCACTGCACCCTTTAATCCACGATACGGGTAGATAGCACAAAGACGGGTAAGGTCTTCCACCGTCTTGGATAATTCCTCGCCCCAATTGGCCAGTCGTTTACCGAGGGTGGTTAACTGGGCAGGAACATTGTGGGAGCGGGCGGTGAGGCAAAGGTCTTTGTACTTATCGGCCCGCTCCGCGAGGGCCAGAACCGAGGCAATCGCTTTTTCCAGAATAATACTTAAACTACGGTGAATTTGCAGTTGCTCCACATTCTCGGTTAAATCCCGGCTGGTCATACCCTTGTGAGCATGCTGGTGACCGGAAAGGTCGGCAAATTCCTCGAGACGGGCTTTGACATCATGCTTGGTGACCTCCTCGCGCTTACGGATGGCTTCGAGGTCCACCTGATGCTTCACTTTTTCAGAGGCGTCAATGGATGCATCATCGATCTCCACTCCCAATTCCTTTTGGGCTCGCATCACTGCAATCCAAAATTCCCGCTCCAGGGTGATCTTGCCCGAGGCAGACCACAGGTGAGTCATCGAGGAGGAGGCATAGCGCTCCGCTAAAACATTGGGTACAAAATCTTTCATAAAATTCGGTAAAGGATCAAAGGGACTCGAGGCGGTCGCAGACCGAGCGAATGATAAATTCGGGGGTGGATGCACCTGCGGTTACCCCAACTATGGAAAACGGTTTGAGCTGGGCTGAATCTAAATCCTGAGCGGTTTCCACATGAAAGGTCGGACGGTCATGGGAAGCGGCAAGCTTGGCAAGTTTACGGGTATTGGCGGAGTGTTTCCCCCCGATCACCACAATCGCTTCCGCTCCTTCCTGGACGAGCTCGACCAAGTCAGACTGTCTTTCCTTGGTCGCTCCACAGATGGTATCAAAGACCACCAGGTCTGGATAAGACTCCGATAGTTGAGCAGTCAGCTTCTTAAATTCATGGGTAAACATGGTCGACTGGGAAACCATCGCAACCGATCCAGAAAAACGGGGAAGCTTTGCCAAATCCTCAGAATTTTGCACCACATGGCCACGCCCATTGGCATAGCCAAGTAGACCCATCACTTCGGGGTGCTTTGGGTCGCCAAAAATCACCACATCGTACCCACGCTCGGCATGGCTTTTCACTTTACCGGCGATGATTCCAACATCCGGACAGGTACCGTCCCGAAAAGGTAGACCCAGCCCTTTCAAATATTCACGCCTCTGGGGTGAAATCCCATGGGCACGAACCACCACCACTGATTCCTTTTCGGTACTCTCCTCAAGATCGAGGTTCTGGGTGCTTTGATAGTCGCCCACTTCCTGAATATCCTCCTTACCCAGTGCATCCATCATTTGTTTATTATGGATCAATGGGCCATCGGTGTAGACCCGCCTTTCGCCACCCTGGGCTTCCTCGCGGGCAATCTGGATCGCCCGTTCTACTCCCCAGCAAAACCCAGCACTCTTAGCACGAATGACTTTCATAAATAACATCCCACCCTAGCCAACCACACTCCAGGGTTCAATATTGATTTGCATTTGCATAGGGGTGCTCCAATAAATTGTCCTATGCATAAGAATATACCTTGCCTACATTACTTATATTTTTGCGTCTGCCTAATTTGGACCCCTTTGGCTCTGCTTGCAGAAAATCCCGAAATTTCCCCCGAGTCTGCCTACACCGAAGGGGAAGCATCAAGGGATGGAATTGGTAAGTTTTACATGGGTAGAGAAATTTCCAAAGTGATGGGTCACCTCGGAGCGGGTTGGCTGGAAAGACCTGAACGGGTGCAACAGGAAAGAACGGATTTACTGATTGAAAAACTTGCCCTAAAACCGACGGACCATGTGGTTGATTTGGGAGCAGGCTC
>JAQCIX010000152.1 GCA_027593365.1 Verrucomicrobiota bacterium | reverse complement strand
AAAGCAGGCTCGGTCTAACCCAGGAGAAAGGCTGGAATGGGCAGATAAGCGAATTAATGCCTCGTACCCAAATGGGGTTTCAAACCCCGTGGATACCACTACTTGATCCTTACGATGTTGCATCACTTGTAGCATGCCCTCCCAGTCAGTAAAAAAAATGGGTTTAAAAACTAAAAAAAGATGAAGAGGAAGTTGCGAGATTACATGCATCGATTGCATATGCAGAAGAGCTTCATCAAGGGCTATAGGGATTGGGGAATCCTGAGAAAATTCGATTAACCAATCTTCATCGCTTCTTGCAGTGGGTTGTTCAATAAATTGGATACATTCGTATGGATGGATCGCATCGATCCATCGCTTGAGGTCATCCCGTGAAAAACTTTCATTTGGATCGAGGCGGACCTTGGTTCCCTCTCCCAATTGATCCAGCCATTTACAGATAATTGGTATTTCTTCTCGGGTAGATTGGAGGCCAATTTTTCTTTTGATGACCCCCTTTACCTCTGGTTTTTCCTTCGACCAAATATGAGCCGTTTCTGGCAGAGTGGCTTTAGGCAAACAGGAACCCCAGATTCCTGATTGCAAGCAACTTAGAGCAGGCCCGAGAAGAGAGAATGATTGGGACCCACCCCCCTTTTCGGACCAGATCCTTGCCTCAGATACAGCCTGGTCTAGATTAAAGTCGCTAAAACCTGGCAGGGGGGAGATTTCACCAAAAGATATTTGCCCGCACTCATCAACC
The DNA here is from genome assembly GCA_027593365.1 of Verrucomicrobiota bacterium. Classification (GTDB taxonomy): domain Bacteria; phylum Verrucomicrobiota; class Verrucomicrobiia; order Opitutales; family Seribacteraceae; genus Chordibacter. Next base: position 3,613 of record JAQCIX010000152.1, on the reverse strand, counting down.
TGGTGCAAGACCAATGCCTTCTTTTCGCGAATGAGCCCGCGGGAGGTAGGTATTGGATGATTGAGGGTTTGGGACAAAAGGTGATAACTTCTGGTGGGTTTCATTAAATATCCTTGAGAATAAAAGCGGTTTAGATCATATAAAACATAGTCGATGGACAACAAAAGCACCAATCATGGATAACGAGTTATTCCTCGAAGCGAATGAGTTTTTCTCCCGTTCCTTACCGAACGGGCTGACATTTGATGATGTATCCTTGGTTACACGCTACTCAGAGGTCCTTCCGGGTCAAGTTAAGTTGGATACCCAACTATGCGAATCGATCAAATTAAGTTTACCCATGGTCTCCTCCGATATGGATACCGTGACCGAATCCGAAATGGCAATTGGAATGGCCCTAAATGGCGGACTTGGACTGATTCACTATAATATGACCCAGCGACAGCAGGTTAAAGAAGTCGCCAGGGTTAAACACCATGTTCATGGATTAATTCAAGACCCCATTTGTTTTTCGGCCGATCACTTCATTGGGGATGTATTGAAGACCATCGAGGAAAAAAACTTTCAGTTTCGCACATTCCCAATTGTGGACGAGGATGGCAAATTACTCGGACTTCTTCCAGGCAGAGTGGTAAAAGAGCGCTACCGCGACCACAAAGTAACCGATGGAATGCTTCCAAGGGACAAAGTTTTCACGATTCGAGAATCAGAAGTAGGAGACGATCCCATTGTTACCGCGGATCAATTTTTTAGTAAACACATGGGCATCCACAAACTCTTAGTGGTCGATGATCAAGACCGGATGAGAGGTCTCTACACCTTAAGTGATATTGAGAGAATCATGGATGAGTCAAGTGGACACCTAAAACCATCCCGCGATTCCAAATTTCGCTTACTATGCGGAGCTGCAGTTTCCGTACCCCGTGGTGATCAAGGGAATATCGAAAAAGATTCCTTGATTGAACATGTCGGAGAAATGGTAGACCACGGACTCAATCTTGTGGCAGTATCGACTGCCCATGGCCATACCAAGGGAGTCGGAGATGCGATTCGTTTTCTACGGGATGCATTTGGTGACCTACCGATCATGGCAGGAAATGTGACCACCGGAGAAGGGGTTGAATTCCTTGGAGATGCGGGTGCCAATATTGTTAAAATTGGTCAGGGCCCCGGTTCAATTTGCACCACCCGAATCGTTGCTGGTGTGGGAACTCCCCAGATGACCGCACTCTATGCATCTTCTAAATCCAAGAAAAAAGCAGGGGTTACGATCCTAGCAGATGGGGGAATCAATAAGTCCGGGGATATTGTTAAAGCCCTTACTCTGGCCGATGGGGTGATCTGCGGTGGATTGCTTGCGGGTTGCCGAGAGGCACCCGGTGCAATTATCGAAATTGAAGGGAAGTACTACAAGCAGTACCGGGGAATGGGAAGCCTGGAGGCTATGCGAGATGGCTCCGCTGCTCGATACGGCCACAGCCAAAAAGATTTACGAGGCAAAAGTGCCCCCGAAGGGATCGAAGCACTTAAAGAGGTTTCTGGATCTCTTCGAGAAGTATTGGAAAATTTAGCCGGAGGCGTTCGGGCCGGACTCGGATATTTGGGGGCTCAAGATTTATCTGAACTCCAAAAGAATGCCCGATTCATTCGAGTAACTCCTGCTGGTCAGCGTGAGTCGGCCCCCCATGATGTGGTTGAAATCAAACGAAGCGATTTGAACCGATCCTAATCTTTTCTGTTCATGGCTACTTTGGAAAAAAATTTTGAACCCTCCCTTGTTTCTGTAACAGGAATTAGCATGGGGGATGAAGGTAAAGGACGCGTTGTTCACGAAATCCTCGAGCATCATAAAAGGGTAAACAAAGAACCCGCAGCTGGGGTGATGAAAGTCAATGGCGGGGCTAATGCCGGGCACACTGCAGCAGGCTTAAAACTGAACCTCCTCCCTTCAGGCGTTGGTGACCCAGAAGTGCCTACCCTTCTTATTGGATCGGGCGTGGTTGCAGACCCGAGAAAATTTCTTTGGGAAGCAAAACCTCTCGAGGCCAGAGGGTTGCAGGTTATAAATCGGTTGCTAATCGATCAAAAATGCCAGATGAGCGACTTAAGTCACCGTTTACTCGACCTGGCTTGGGAAAATTATCGGGTTCATCAATTGGGTATGGAAAGCCGGGGATCTACCGGTCGTGGAATCAGCCCAGCATACGGAGATGAAACTGGGCAATGGCAAATTTTCTACCAAAGCTTTCTCGATGATAAAGATGAATTCGTTCTTTCAATGAAACAAAGGTGCCAGCGGGCCCTGGATACGATTCGTTGGGTCTGCAAAGTCGACGAACCCACATGGTTTCAGTTTTTTGATACCCTTAGCACAGCAGAAAAGCGTGCTAACCAAGCATCCATCGACGAGAATATTTTCCCGGAAGAAGAATTTGAATTTAAGAGATTTTTGGGAGATGAACCCTATTCCCTCGATATGAATGCACTGATTGATGTCTACTGGACAGCAGGAAAAGAGCTGGGTAATTGTATCGGGGACGGTCGTGATTTCCTCATCGATTCCACTCAAAAAAAGAAACTGGTTGTCGCTGAGTTTGGACAGGCGTATTGGTTGGATAAAAGGCATGGATTCACACCTAATGTGACTGCCTCTCACACCACAAGTGCAGAACTCTTTCATTCCGGAGGGATTCCGATACAACCCCTCACTCAAATTGGGTGCTGTAAGGCCTACGATACAAAAGTTGGCACCCATCACTTCTTAACCCAAATTGACCACCTTGAAGACCCATGGGGCAAAAAGCTGGCAAAGTTAGAATTCGGGACATCCACGGGCCGCCAGCGAATGGTGGGTTGGTTTGATGCGGTTGAGAAAGGAAATGCTCTAAGATACGGAGGTTTTGATCAAATTGTGATCAATAAACTGGATGCCCTCACGCTGGATAGTACTGTGACCACAGAACTCAAAATTTGCACAGCCTATGAACTTCCGGATGGTAGCCTTACCCGATCCGTACCCCGAAATGAATCGCTTCGTCAAACCTTGAAACCCATTTATAAATGTATGCAAGGTTGGATCGAAGACCTAAGCGGGATTACCCAATTTGAGGAGCTACCTGAACAAGCCAAGCAATATATATCTGCCATGTTTTCCAGTCTTTTAGACGTTGCATTCCCTAATGGTTTTGAGGGTATAGCATTACCGAAAATTCGATTTATTGGAGTTGGACCGGATCCTGGAGAAATTATTTCAGACCTCCCCTCCCCTGAAGATCTTCTTTCCTACTCCCGAAGTGCTCAGCTTTCCGCGGTTTCGTGACCACAAAACCACCCCGACTTGATGATTTTCGCCAAAAAATTTCCTGGCGTGATGTAGAAAAGTCTCAGGATTTAGAGAATCTTCTCAAGATTTGTATTCGCGAAGATCTGAATCCGGGAAAAGTCCGGCAAGCATGGGAATACGACCTGACCTCTGAGGTCTGCAATTTACAAGGTAGTGGCACTGCCCAGCTGACCTGTCGAGAACCTCTGATTCTATGTGGTGTTCAACTTGCAGACCTATTAATCGAAACATTTTTATGCGATCAGCTAAAGTTTCAGACTCACCTTGAGG
>JAQCIX010000151.1 GCA_027593365.1 Verrucomicrobiota bacterium | reverse complement strand
AGTCGCACATCTGCCTAAGATATTAGTCATGGTACTCTTCGCTCCATAATCTCCCTCATTGTAGATTTCTCCCTTAGCGAGGGCATCAATCATATTGAGTTGCTCCTGCTGATGCCCGCCCACTCTTTTGCCGGGGTAGCGCCAGGGATCACCTGATTTAGGGAAAATTTGGTGAGCAGCCACAGAACTATGTCCCTCTGAACCATAGATGTGTTCGGATACATTTTGCCAGCAATTGCTGATGTGTCGGCACTGGCTATACATTCGGAACCCATCGGCATATTCAAACTCTACAAAGTGATGGTCGTAAATTTCTCCATGTTCCTTCCAATCGGGATCGTTTGCGGGGTTGCCCCGGACCTGCCTGCCGCCATGGCCATTGGCCTTGATCGGATAGGAACCCTTAATCCAGTTGATGATATCGGTGTTGTGGATGTGTTGCTCCACAATGTGGTCGCCACAGAGCCAGTTAAAGTAAAACCAATTCCTAACTTGGTATTCGAGCTCATTTTGACTGGATGTTCTTTTCTTGGTCCAAACACCTCCACTATTCCAGAATACACGGGCATAGTTAAGCTCTCCAATGGCACCATCCTGAATTCGTTTTACAGTCTCAATATAATTGTCCTCGTGGTGGCGCTGTAATCCTACGGCTACCATAAGGTTTTTCTTTTTTGCCTCTTCATTGGCAGCTAATACCCGGCGCACACCTGCTCCATCCGTGGCTACAGGCTTTTCCATGAAGACATGCTTACCTTTATTGATTGCATGCTCGAAGTGCAACGGACGGAATCCTGGTGAGGTGGTCAAAAGAACCAAGTCCACATTATCCATCTCCATGACTTTTTTATAAGCGTCGAGACCGGCAAAAATGGTATCATCTGTGAGCTTAAGCTTATCCTCATGGCCAACATGCTTAAGGTAGTTTTGTGCCCCTTTTGCAGTATCCATGAAGGCATCCGCTAAAGCTACGCATTCGGTCTTGTGAGGTGAATTCATAACCTGTGCTGCGGCTCCCTTACCCCGGCCTCCACAACCAATTAAAGCGAAACGAATTACTTCTTTCCCTTTGCTTTCGGCGGTAAGCACATTGGGAAATGAAACCGCTGCTCCGGCAAGAGCTGCGGACCCCATGAACTTTCTTCTACTTACTGATTCTGTATTACTCATTATAGATGATTCGTTTTTATAGTGTTATGATTTGAAAACGTTACTTGGTTGAGGTGAGCTCCAGGCTGGCAACCGGACCATCGATTTCTCCGACCGACCAGCGGATTCCGTGTAAGAAATGCTTCAATAAATAAGGAGTCCACCAAGTTGCCTTATTATGACCAAAGTTCGTGTAAAAAACTCTTCCTTTGCCATACGACTTCACCCATGAAACCGGGTAATCATTCGTAGGGGACTTGCCGGGAATTCCACTTTGGTTGGAATCCAAGCTCACTAAAACCCGTAAGTTTTTCCGGTCATATCCTTTGTATTGGTAAATTTCGTCCGAAAACTGAAAGGTCGCAGAACTAAAGTTTTTACACAAAGGATGATCCGGGTCTTCCACTGTAAAAGGCCAAGTACCTCCTGCATTCCATGGATGGCCATCAAAGCATCCTCCAATCATCTCCGTATACTCTGGCCACTTAGGCATACCGCCGTCCGATGCTCCGTGGAATCCGCTAAACCCTTTGCCTGATTTAATAAAGTTGAGAAGGCTGTCTCTTTGCTCACTCGTGACAAAAGCTTTTTCGACCCGGGTTGTGTTATTGAAGATAATTCCGTCGTAATTTGAAAGATTCTCTACGCTGAAATCTTCCACCGATGAAGAAAACTCAGCCTCAAAGGCATTGGTTTTTTTAGAGAGTTCCCTTAACGCCTTAATTCCAGTTGGTATAGACTTATGGGCAAAGCCACTGGGATGCGAATAAACGAGAAGTTTGGGCGTCTTCGGAGTATCAAATTTTTCAAAACCCTGTAGAGCAGATTGTATTTTTTCTAAATTTTCGTCCTTTTGACCCCAAGTTGAAGAACAAATCGAGATAAAGGACAGAGATAAAAGGATGCGACAAATCATGTAATATTTAAAAAACATGTATATTTTATAAAAAAACAGGGGCAATCAAGGAAGAATCCGAAGAAAAGTAAATTTTCTTTGGATAGGTAGCCCCCTGTCTTTAGCTTACACAGTCTGGGCAGTTTCCGAAAAGCTCCATAACGTGAGTCAGTTTGGTGTAACCAAAAGAACGGCCAATGTTTTCTAGCTCATCTCCCATACACACATCAACCCGTTCGGTTCGTCCGCATGAACGACAGGTTAAATGATGGTGATGATCATGACCATGAGACAGGCAATAAACCTTGGTTCCATTCTCACGCACTCCCAGTTGCAAGACTCCAATCTTTTCAAATTGTTCGAGGGAGCGATAGACCGTAACCAAATCACAAGTCCCTTTGGCGAGCTGGGCATGGGTCTCTTCAGCAGACAGTGGATTATCCGCAACCGCCAAAGTGCACAGCAGGGCTTTTCTTTGTTTGGTTACCCTCAAGCCAGCTTGGCTAAGCTGTAATAATGTTTTTTCTACTAAAGATTCTGTCATATGGTTACAAGTATGTTTTCCCATTTTATCTCAACGGCAAGCAGGAATCTATTTGGCTGATTGCCATCTTGCCCACCTTCGTGCATTAGATACTCCGTGATTCCTCTACTTTTGGATAAGTCATTTGAACAATGGGAAATGGGCAAGGTACCTTCCTATCGTTTGGAGCAGGTAAGAAAATGGGTCTTCGAGCATGGATGTTTAGATTGGTCCAAAATGACGAACCTGCCCCAGTCCCTAAGAGATGAAATCTCACAAATTTTTGACTTAGTACCCATGGAGCTTATTCGCACCCAGGGATCGTCTGATACAACCCGAAAACTCCTTTGGAAACTTCGAGACAATCAATTAATCGAAAGCGTATTAATTCCAGCTACAGAAGGAACCAAAGGGATCCGGTCATCCCGCTTAACTCTCTGTGTGTCGACTCAGGTAGGATGTGCTATTGGTTGTAAATTTTGTGCCAGTGGACTGGATGGCCTCAAACGCAACTTAACTACGGGTGAAATCGTTGGCCAAATCCTCATGGCAAGAAACGAAGCAAACCGTAGAATAGATAACCTGGTCTTCATGGGTATGGGAGAACCTCTCGCCAATTTACCTGCCCTCCTGCCTGCCTTGGATCAGATCCTTTCACCCAAAGGACTTGGTATTGGTGCCAGGCACTTAACCCTTTCAACGAGTGGGTTAGCTCCCAAGATCTTAGAACTTGCGAAATATCCGGCCCAGATAAGATTAGCGATCTCCCTGCATGGAGGAGATGATGAAACCCGTCAAAAGATCATGCCCATCAATGATCGTTTTCCTTTGGATGTCCTTCTTAATGCCTGCGAGCAGTTTATCGAGGAACGCAAAAAAATGATCACTCTCGAATATATCTTAATCGATGGGGTCAACGACGACCTGAAACAAGCAGACCTATTGGCCGCCCATGCCAACCGATTACATGCCAAAGTTAATCTCATTCCATATAACCGCGTAGAAGGGCTAACCTGGAAAAGACCTCCTTTGGATCGAATAAAGGCATTCTATACACGGGTGAAGGATGCACACCCTCCGCGGGTCACCCTGCGTATGGAAAAGGGACATGATATTGATGCTGCCTGCGGCCAATTACGATTAAGAGAAATCAACCAAAACGATTCTTAAGGAACCAAGCTGGATATACGAACATCCTTAATTAAGCCCGTGGTATCAAAAGTCGAAAACCCTAACGGTTTGGATAGCTCGATTTCTCCCGTCCTCATCGCTATCTTCCGTCCTTGAATGTCGCAATCGATGAGTTTTTCTTGGTCTACCCAAAATTTAAAGTGAGTATCGGTCACTCGTAAAACACATCGATACCACTGATTGGTATTAAATAAATGAGCGGTTGCCGTCTGATTTTCCGAAGCATCAAAGCCATCAAGGCAAGAAATCCCAACAAGCGCTCCACCCCAGCCACCCAGTACCAAAGTGGCGTGTTCATTAAGATAAGGAAAGGTCAGGGAGCCAAAAAAATCGGTGCCGGAGACTTTTAAAGCATGCCAACTAATCTCATAATTGCATTGGGGCAACTTTTTCCCAACCCAATGGATTCCGGTTAGAGCAACTCCAAATTCGAGTACAACACTACCGTTTCCATCCAAAAAAACTTCCCCATGACCAGCGTAATCGGTAACGGCCCAATGATCTAAACTTGAACCATCAAAAAGAATTTTTTCGCTCTTTCTGCTGTCGCCTAGGTTTTCTGCATAAACTAAAAACCTGGATAAAATTGCAAAAACTAAGAAAAGTTTGAGGACAGACC
>JAQCIX010000150.1 GCA_027593365.1 Verrucomicrobiota bacterium | reverse complement strand
TTGCAGTATCCTTTTTGGATTTTCGCTCGGTTTAATTTTTGCTGCGGTCATGGTAGTATTTGCCGCGGGTTCGGTCCTCTACACCACTTCTAATATTCTGCACCATTATGCTCCTAATCAGCACGTGGCTGCATCCCTTGCTTTATTCTCCTCTGTGGCCTTACTTTTTTTCTATATCCTGCAGGTATTGATGAGCCTTGCCGGTGGAAGCGACGATTAAATGCTTTCTTGGACTCGGGTAAGGAGCAGCAAAGCTTAATAAACAAATAAACGAGAGGGGAGAAGGGGTCTGACCCGATCCGAAGCACCCGTCATTGATACGGTTACTTCAACATTCTGGTCGATTTCATTCCCGCCAGGTAATGAAAACTCTCGGATTGGAAGGGCCAGCAATCCCTCGATTTTAAGAAGATCGCCCGCTTTGCCTTCATATTTTCTCCTTGCGGTTCGAAAATAGTGAACCGATATGGGCATAGTGATATGCTTTGAAATCCCTTTGATAATTAAAACCCCTTTTGCTTCGGCTCTAAGTTCTTTCCCGTGCCAGGAAAAATTCTCTAGGGAGTTCATATGGAAAGAAATTTCCGGGTATTGAGCAGAGTTTAACCAGTCTGGGGAGTGGCTATCGAAAGCAACCTTTGCGTAGTTAAAGCGTAAGGATCGCGAACTTAGGGAAATTTTCCCATTGGTACTTTGGGGGCGTTCTGGAGCAAAGTTGATTTTCCCGATGATTTTCCCAAAGGTGCCTCTTACGGTCCCGCCTCCAAAGTTCGTCGACAGATTTACCTCCACACGACAGAGGGATGCAAGGGGTTTGAAATCAAATTCCATAGCGGAAACATTCTCAGAAATGGATGCAAATGTCACCATTACGCCCGTGAAGAATTTCCACATTTTCATTCTTATTTCTTACCTTGGGTTTATTTCTAAGTCGAACGTGTAAATCAATTGGCTGCTTAAAAACATCTCGAACCAAGATTTCAATATTGCCAGTAAATGAGAATCAATTATCAATAAAAGGATGGGAAACATTTTTAAATTCTTGGCTGTGGGTAGTTTGGTTGGAACAGCTTTATTGGGGAATGCGGAGCTTGAACCGATGGTGGTTTCAGCCCTTCGATTGGAAACCGAAACCAAGAATTTACCTGCTAGCGTTCAGGTCATTGATGCAGAGAAGATTGAGCAGTCGGGTTCCACAGATTTGGTGGGATTATTGCGAAAAGAAGCAAACCTACAGGTTCGATCTACATCTGGTAATTCAGCTAGATCGACAGTCTCCATGGGGGGATTTGGAGAAAATGGACAGCTTCGAACATTGGTTCTTTTGGATGGTCATCGAGTGAATGCCATAGATATGTCTGCAATCAACTGGTACTCGATTCCATTGGCACTTGTTGAGTCAATCGAGGTAATTCGCGGCGGGCAGTCTGGAACCTACGGAAACCACGCAGTTGGAGGAGTAATTAAAATCAATACAAAGGCACCCAGGCTAAAACCAGCGGGCTCTTTGGAAACCAGTGCTGGAAGCTTTGGTTATTTCAATGCGAGAGGTGCCTATTCGCAAATGATCGGGGAGATGGGTCTCACTCTCTTTGGCGAGCATGCTCAATCAGATGGATACCGGGTTAATGGAGATCATCAGACCGATTCAGGAGGTGTTAGACTGGACTGGGGGAGCAAGTCAGACTTAAAGGGATATTTCTCCTGGAGCTGGTCAGACACCAAGTTTGGTTTGCCAGGAGATTTGAATGCAAGTGCATTGACTGCTGATAGGCGTCAAACGGATGAGCCCAAGAATCGAGGCCAACAAAGAACGCCGCACGGGAGAGCTGGAATAAGTTACGAAATAAGTGAAGATTGGAGCTTAGAAAATCGATTCGGGTATCAGGACAGCCTAGTGAAAGTGGATATGCCAAGTGCGATGTGGATCGCAGATACTAGTTATGAAAGCTTTTCTTACAGCTCGAATCTTCATTACCAATCAATGGAGGCAGATTGGATGATTGGATGGGATTTTGTGGAGGACAAGGTAGCGGCAGATACCAATTTTGAGGATTCAGATTTGCAGAGAAAGACAATAGCAGCCTTTGCATCCACCAGTCATGCTTTTACGCAGGGATGGATTTGGAATGCAAACCTTCGGATCGAAGAAATTAAAAATAACGGAAAATATGGCGATACGGTTTTAAACGAAGTAAAACAACAAGAATGGGCTGGCGGAATCGGATTGGTTCATGAACTGGGGACGAATCATCGTACTTTTGGTGCAATCCGTCGATTCTATCGCTATCCTGCCACTGATGAAATCCTTCTTGCTTGGCCTCCCCCTAGCTCTTTTGATCCAGATTTGGAGGCAGAAAACGGGTTTGAGATCGAACTCGGCCTTGATCTGTCCAATGACAAATTATCTTTCAGTGGTCGCATTTTTCAGCAATGGATGGAGAAGGAAGTCATCTTTGACCCGTCCACTTTTTCCAATACTAACTTGGATGATACCCACCGCGTCGGACTGGATCTACAGGTAAATTGGGATATCACTGAGTTTATGCTTGGAGGATTAAGTTACGAGTATGTACGGGCTAAATTTGATAAAGGGGACTATTCGGGATCACACGTTCCTTTGGTTCCTGAAGGCTTGCTCAGGGTTTTTCTTGAAATAAGGCCCACAGACGTTCTTTCGCTAAGTTTGGGAGGGTCATATGTTGGAGAAAACTATCGTGGAAGTGATTTTTCAAATACCGAGCCTAAGTTGGAGGATTATTGGTTATATGACCTTGGTTTAAATTATCAGTTGTCAGAAGGTGCTACTCTTTTTGGTGGTGTGGAGAACTTGCTGGATGAAGAGTACTTGTCTACTGCTTTCGGAACCGCTTTGTACCCTGGGGAGGGCAGGAAGGTGAGGGTTGGGTTGCGGTACTCTTTCTAGGTTTACTTATCCTTGTTCGCACTGCGGACAAATCCCATAGAGCATCACCTCAAAGCCCTGAACTTTAAACCCTTTAGGTGCCTTTGCTGGAGGGTTGTCTCCAGTAGTATCCTCGAGTGCAAAAAGTTTATCACAGGAGCGGCAGGCAAAGTGTACTTTGTCTTTACCGTCGGCCCATTCGTAGCGGGGTGGTTGTCCTGGGTAGTCCACACCGACAACTTGCTGACCCTCTGTAAGTTTGCGAAGATGGCGGTAAGTGGTGGCAATCCCGAGTCTGGGAATTTTTTGGGAGGCAAGTTCGTGTACTTCGAGAGGCGTTAGGGGCCTTCCTGCATGTTCAATGACATCCGACACCACTTTACCCTGCTGGGTTTTTCGAATCATGGGGGCAAAGTTAACTCTTTTTCTGTTTTTGAAGGGTCGCCTTGGTTTCTTTTTTTAAAGACTGAACCTCTTTCTTGATTTCCGCATAGGTTTCTTTTTCCATTCGGTCGATAAAAAGTACGCCATTCAAGTGATCGACTTCGTGTTGGATACAACGGGCCAGCAACCCGTCACACTCAAGAGTGTGATCGACGCCATCTAAATCCTGATAGGCAACCGAAATGCATTCGGGTCTGGCCACATCTGCATTGATCCCAGGGAAGGAGAGGCAGCCCTCCTCGTAGTAAAACTCGTCGCTGGGTAAAGGGGTGATAACTGGGTTTGCCAATGACATTGGCATCAGCAGGGAAGGGGATAGTGTTTTGCCATCTAAGATGCAACGCATTGGGTAGTCGGGGTGTTCCGGTACATCCATCACACAGAATTGATCCGCAAGGCCAACTTGTTGGGCGGCGAGGCCAATTCCTTCAGATTCCCTCATAACCTCAAGCATGTCCTTCGAGAGTTGAACCAGTTGGTCATCAAATTTTTCGATTCTTTTACCCGATTGACGCAGTATTGGGTCTCCAAAATATCTTATTTTCAAGCTCATATTGTCTTCTTTTATCCGACTAAAGGCTACAAATCTCAAATTGCAATTGCATTGAATCAATGAATCCGAAATAAAAGGGGTCTTATTACTAATGGATAATAAGTTTAGAATTGGCGGTCTTTATTTCTTACCCTTGGCTTTGGTCCTTGGAGTCCTCGGTTTGGGGTTTCCTGTTTATTTCTCTACTGTTTCCGAGCGTGCACTGGCTGATATTGGAGATGGCACCAAAACTGTGGATGAGGAAATGCTTCGGCAACTCCGCCAAAATAATGTGGGCCCTGCGGAAATGCTCCTGCCTTTGGCATCCGTTCACAAAAGGGAGGAATTTGCTGAAGTGATCGAGGCCAAAAAATCGGCCCATCCAGAATTATCCATTTCGGGAGGTGGAAGTATCTTCGATATGCTTACTTTTAATGAGTACTTTGGAGGGTTGGATAAATATAATTTAAGCCGTGGTCGATTCGAGGCCTTCTTTGTAT
>JAQCIX010000149.1 GCA_027593365.1 Verrucomicrobiota bacterium | reverse complement strand
TGGAGTTAAAGTTCACCCCATGCTTTCGCTCGTACTGCCCAGTTAAAATACATGTGCGGTTTGGGGTGCAGGCAGTGGAGGTAGCAAAGGCATTTCGGAAATTTATTCCCTCTTCTGCAAGATGATCAAGGTTTGGAGTCTGCAAGACCGGGTGTCCATTGACTCCTAAGTGATCTGCCCGTTGATCATCGGACAGAATTACTAGGATGTTCGGTCTGCCAACGGGTTTTGCCCAAAGGGATAACCCAAAAAGAAAAAAAGAAACTGCTTGAACCCATCGATTCATAACTCTTTCCCTTGTAGCATTCTTATCGCAGGCAATTATAGTCGTTCGACCTCAGTGAAATAAGCACCACCCACTTCATTTTTTTCGGTGTACAAAAAAGTTTCCAAAGTGGTTTCCCCTTTGGGTAGTTCCAATTCAAAGTCCACGGAGTGTGCCCCTTTGGCGATCTTTCGTGCTGCCTCCTTTCCTGCAATTTTTACCTTTGCACGAACCGCCCGCAGGGGTTTGCCCGCCTCTTTGGGAAACTGGAGCAAAGTAAAACGATACCTCCCCGGTTGGGTGACCGAAACATGCCACGGTCCGGTAATTTTTTTGTACTGATTTATCTCCGCAAAATTCCAGGGAGGATTGCCCGTCTTCAACCGCCAGTCCTGGGAACACAAAAGAGTGGGATTTTCCGCCGGGTTCCCCAGATCCAGACAAACCGGAGTCATCCGAGGGGAGACGGACTCCCAAAAAGCTTCGTATAATTTTCTCAACCTTGCCACCACTTCGGGGTGCTTTGAAGAAATATCGTGCCGTTGCATGAGATCTTTAGAAACATCGTAAAGAGCCTTTCCTTCCAGCAAGCGCCACTGTCCCTCGATCACGCAGGACATCACCCACGGGCCTTCCTTTTGAGAAAATCTGGTACCTCCGTGTAATTGGACAACCAAATAATCTCGATGAGGCTTAGCCTTTGCATTCTTTAAGTGACCAGCAAAAGAGGTCCCATCGAGGTAACGGTTCGGATCCAGTTTCAACCGACATAATTCTGCCAAGGTGGGCAAGACATCGAGGTGTGCACTGAGGTTCCCGCGGTCTTCACCGCCCACCAATCCGCCCTTCGGCCAGTGAATGAAAAAGGGCACCCGGTGACCGCCTTCCCAAATGGTAGATTTCTGCCCAAACATCCCGGCATTGAATCCACGAAAGTTCCCCTCTTCCGCCCCCGGTCCTCCCCTGCCCTTGGCGGTACCATTATCGGTGGTAAAAATAAAGATGGTATTTTCGGCCAGGCCAAGCTGATCGAGCTTCTTGCGGAGAAGTCCAACATTGTGATCGAGGTTGGTAATCATACCATAAAACTCGGCACCCGATTTCCATTTCACCTTATCCCTGTAGGGTGCTGCCCATTTTTCCGGCACCTTATAGGGGGAGTGAGGGGCATTGGTGGCGAGGTAGAGAAAGAACGGATTTTTCTGATTTCTTTCAACAAAAGCCATCGATTCCCGAAACCAAACATCGGTGGCATACCCTTCAAATTTTTCATACTTTCCATTGCGCTCATAGACATCATCAAACTGATCGTTCATCCAAAAATCGGGAGCCTGCCCAATGCCACCGCCTTTGTGCCAAAGAACCTCCTGAAATCCCCGGTCCTGCGGACGGCAGGGAGCATTGTCCCCTAGGTGCCACTTGGCAATCAACCCGGTCCGGTAGCCCGCATCCGCAAAGTAGCTGGCCATAGTCACTTCATCGTGGTGCAAGTTACTCCGTCCACTGCTCGTGCGGTACGCACCGGTGCGGGCGGGATACCTCCCGGTCATCAATGCCGCCCGCGTTGGCGTGCAAAATGGGCTCACATGATAATCAGTCAACCGGATGGACTCGGCATGCAACTTGTCCAGGTTGGGCGTTTGGATGACCGGATTCCCATGGCAGGCAAGATCCCCATAACCCTGATCATCTGTCATGATCAAAATAACATTTGGCCTCTCTGAAAAAGCAAACAGGGGAATTGAGAACAAGACCCATAAAAGAAATTTGGCAAAGGACATTGGTATGATCTTCTTGAAGGCCCCCCCGTCACTCAAGTGCTAATATTCGAAATCATTTATTCCTTTTTCTGATGCTACCTTTTACGCTAACACTAACCTGCTACCTGATTCACTTTATTGATTGTATCATAGTCAAATTGCCAACAGGTTAGGTATTCAGAATGGCTCCCTTTTGATGCACCCTTTTTTTGAAAAATTATTTTGGAAAACATGGATTCGTAAAAAACGGAAAGCATGGATAATATCCCTTTCTGAAAAAAAGAAATTTTTCACCCGTAAAAGGCTTTATGCCTACCTTTTCTGGGAGCTGACTAAAAAAGAAAAATATCCCCGAAAATTTCGTTTCAAAAAACTCGTTCCTGAAATTAGTTACCGAAGACTTCGGTTTATAAGCAAATCATACAAAAAGCCTTGGTGGTTTACCTCAGGAATCGCCGTGTTTTTCTTTCTTATTCTCGGAACACCGCTCTTTTTCTTTGGTTATCCATGGCTCAAAGAATACAAAGTTCACCGTTTCCAAAAAACCGCTCGGGCGGCCCTTGATAACAACGAAACTTATACCGCCTTGCAAACCTCACTGGCCGCTGAACTCGCTCAACCCGGTGATCTGTCCAACCTCCGTATTTTGGTCCAAGCAGCAGCCCTGTCCCAGCACCCAAGATTGACTGAATGGAGCCGAAAGTTGGCAAACCATGCACAATCCAATCCCCAAGAAAGGGAGGAATACCTAAAACTTCTTCTTGCCCGCGGAGCTCGTGAAGAAGCGGAGCAATGGTTCCGTTCCTTACCTCAGGCAATTGAGAAACAGGAGAGCATCTATTTGCAATGCCTGATTCTCGCCCAAAAAGAGGAGGAGGGAGTCGCCCAGGCATTTTCATTGGCGAATGATTACCTGCAGGAAAATCCTACAGCAACCCAGCTGTGCGAATTCTTCTGGGATCTTTGCATTCGTTCGCAACAGGTTTTCTTTTGGGAGGAAGGCTTGAAACAAATGCGGAAAGCTGCCCAGATGGATGGGGGGCACGCCAAGGGAGCCCTCCGGCGTCTCTTAAAAATGAAGATTGGCACGATCGATGAAAGAAAAGTCTGGGCGAATAAACTCTGGAAATATCCATCACCATCCATGGAAGATGCGATTCTCTGTATGAATGCATCCTTTGGGGAAAACCGGATCAATGGAACCAATCTGGTGCGAGTCCTCCAACAGGATTTCCCTGAACTTACCCTACCGGAAAACAAGCTCCAACTGGCCCAACTCCTCAACCGGGTTGGCCGGCCGGAAAGTGCCAGAGAACTATTAAACGACGAAATAGTAGAGAGTAGTGAAAAAAAAGAAACTTACCTCCAAACCATCGTGGCAGCCTTGAGCGAAGAGCAGGGGCAGATGGCTTATGAACTTATTGAGGAAACCACTTCAGTCCTAAGTCCCAACGAAATTCATTTTTTCACTCTTTTACTGGAAAGCCATTTTGGGAAAAAAGACTCCGCGACCCCAGAAGAATTTGCCAGTAACCTAGCCCATTGCACCTCCGAAGAACTCCAAACAGTTCGCCTGTTTTTACGCTTTTCCGAAAGCCCGGATTTTGTCATCACTTTTCTGGAAGAGCTCGCCAAGCGAAACCCGGAACGAACCGGGATCAAATACCTGCTTACAAACTCTTACCAAAGAACCGGTAAGTTTACCAAACTTGAAAATTTGCTCAAGACTCTCTCCCTCCCGGAACGGGTGGGAAATCTAAGCGGGGAACGCCAGACCTGCATCCTTAAGTCTTTTTACGGACAAGACCTCGATGATTGCCTTCGATGGGCGGAGGATGCTTTTGCGAGTAATCCTCAAAATCTTGCCTCCCGTTATGCCCTCGCCCTTTGCTACCTGAAGATGGGAGAAACCAACCAGGCCTACAGCTTACTCGCCCCCTTCTTTAATGCGTCTCCTCCATTATGCCCTACCCAGCGGCTCATCGGAGCCCTGACACTCCATCGAAGTAACCGTAATCAGCAAGCGCTTACCTGGTCCCCGATTCGCCATCGCTCCCTTCTAATCGATGCGGAGAGAGAACTCCTTTCGGAAATCCATCGATCAAAACCTTGAACCGAATGCTGCCCAAACCCTTTCTTTCCCCCGAAGCTTTCCTCTCTCGAATGGTCTGGATTCTTCTTGGAGTTTCATGGGTCTCCCTTTTTTCCCGCATGAGCCTGTGGTGGAATGAGGCGAGCTATTACACCCATGGCTGGGGCGTACCCCTCCTAGCTTTGGTCCTGCTGTCAAAAAGACTCCCAGAACCTCTCGCAGAAAACGGCCAAGCAAAAGAGCATGGCATGCAAATTCTTTTTCTGC
>JAQCIX010000148.1 GCA_027593365.1 Verrucomicrobiota bacterium | reverse complement strand
GTTCCTTCAGTTGATCAAAATAAGCAATTTCCAGTTTGGTCCCATGATCGACTTCGCCCTTTTGTGGTTCTAATCGTTTGAGTAGGAGCTGTAGAAAGGTCGATTTCCCGGAACCATTCAATCCGACTACCCCGATCTTATCTCCCCGCCAGATAGTGGTTGAAAACTCCCGGACGATGGACTGCTCGCCCCAGGCATAGCTTAAGTTTTTAACCGAGATCACCTTGCGACCGGAGGATTGCACCTTGTTGCTGGCTAGGCTTGCTTTCCCCTGGAGTTCCCGGCGGGCCGCACGTTCCTCCCTCAGCTTAAACAATGCCCGCACCCTACCCTCATTACGGGTACGACGGGCCTGGATGCCCTTTCGTATCCAGACCTCCTCCTCCGCAAGTTTCTTATCAAAAACCGCATTGTTTTTTTCCTCGGCGGCCAGAACCTCCTCGCGGCGTTGCAGAAACTTCTCATATCCGCAGGTCCACGAGGTTAATTTACCGCGATCCAATTCAAGGATGCGGGTGGCCACTCTCCGTAAAAATGCCCGATCGTGCGAAACAAAAACCACCGCAAGTTCCGACTTTCGCAGAAATTCCTCCAACCAGCGAATTCCGGCAAAATCAAGATGATTGGTTGGCTCATCCAAAACGAGCAGGTGAGGTTCTCCCACCAGTGCCTGGGCCAGCATGGTCCGGCTCTTGTTTCCGCCAGACTGCTGGTCGAATCGCTCATCTGGACGCAGTCCCACCCGGTCAATCACCGAGGCCACCCGATGGTCGAGGCTCCAGCCATCCGACTGGTCCAGTTCTTCCTGCAGTCGGTCGACTGCTTCGCTCTTTGCCACATCCAAAGGGTCTTCTGCAAGAACCTGTACGGCTTTATTGTAAGACCGGAGCAAGTCCGCGGACTTGCCCAACCCGCGGGCGACCACATCGAACACCGTGCCCTCCAACCCTAGGGGAATTTCCTGATCCAGCTTGGCAATTCGCAGATCGGGCATCCGTTCATACTCACCCTTGTCCGGGGTCACCTGTCCGGCAAGTACGCGTAGAAGGGTGGACTTCCCTTCCCCATTTCTACCCAGCAGACAAATTCTTTCCTTTTTATCGATAGTTATTCCAACATCATCGAGCAGAAGTGGTCCACCAAAGGAAACGGAAAGATTACGATAGCTAAGCAGGGCCATGATTCTGGTAGACTAGGACTTAGGCTGGTACCGGTAGCCCAAGATGGTTCAACACTTCGCTCAGGGAGCGGGTGTTGAAAACATTTTCCCGCCCCAGCCATCCCTTGCGGGCAGCATGCACCCCCGCCAACTGATAGTCGAAATGATGCAGGGCATGAGCGTCTGGGTTGATGCAGCAAAGCAACCCCCGTTCGGCCGCCCTCTTCCAGTGCCTCCAATCCATATCCAAGCGCATGGGGTTAGCGTTGAGCTCGAGCATTTTCCCATTGGCCAGGGCGGCATCAATGACTTTTTGTACCTTCATTTTACTGGCCTCCCTGCGGAGCAACAAGCGTCCGCTCAAATGCCCCAGCATAGTCACCCGCGGATGCTCGATCGCCCGGATCAGCCGTTGGGTCATGGTATCCTCATCCTGAGTCAGTCCATTGTGGACGGAGGCCACCACATAGTCCAGTTGCTCCAGCAACTCATTCTCAAAGTCCAACCTGCCTCCCGAAAGTATGTCCACCTCGGAACCGGCAAACAAACGGGCAGAATATCGCCCGCTTGCATTTAATTCTTTGATAGCCTGAACCTGTTTAAGTAATCGTTCCTCATCCAGCCCATTTGCCTGAAAGCTCGATTTGGAGTGATCGGCAATCCCGAGGTACTCCCACCCCCGGCGGTCGGCTTCCTCTGCCATCTCCTCCAGGGTATTACGCCCGTCTGACGCGGTGGTGTGATTGTGAAAGCAACCCCGCAAATCCTCGTATTGCAGAAGTTCAGGTAGTTCACCCCGCTCCGCCGCTTCCACCTCGCCCATTCCCTCACGGAGGGCGGGGGGCACAAAGGTGAGACCAAGGGCACTAAATACATCTTCCTCTGAATGGGCTTCAATAGGGCCGACCTTACGGGACGAGTCCTTTTCCTCCTCTGGGCGAAGGCCCCACTCGCTCAGGCTCAAGCCAAGCGACAGAGCTTTCTGCCTCATCCTCACATTATGGTCCTTTGATCCAGTAAAGTGGTGAAGGGCAAAATAAAACTGCTCCGGCGGAACCACCCGCAAATCGGCCTGCATTCCCCCCTCCAGGCGAATGCTCGACTTAGTATCTCCGTGGGCGGTGACTTCGGAGATTCCCTCCATCGTGGTAAACCAGTCCATAATCGGGCTGGGGTTGCTGGAAGCCACAATAAAATCAAGATCCCCCACGGTTTCCATCCCCCGGCGAAAACTACCCGCTGCCTCAGCTCGATCCACCTCGGGGAGGGACTGTAAATCGGGCAGAATACGTTCCACAACTTTTCTGGCATCCCACCAGAGATGACGAGCTGCATAAGCCTCGCGGTTCTTAATCCCTGATAAAATCTTTTCCTGAGTCTTTTCTCCAAATCCCTTTAGCTCCGCAACTTTACCCTCATTACATGCAAGGGTTAAAGATTCGATCGAATCCACCCCGAGTTGTTCGTGCAAGGCTTTGATCTTCTTCCCTCCCAGTCCAGGAACTTCCAGCAGGTCCATCAATCCGGCAGGCACGGAGGCCACCAGTATGTCATAAAACTCCAGTTCGCCCGTAGCGTGAAGAGTTTCAATCTTTTCGGTCAGGGCCTTGCCGATTCCGGGCACCTCACCCAGTTTTCCAGAATTAATAACTTCGCCCAGATCCTCCTCCATCGTTTGCAGGGTCCGGGCACCGGAAAAATAGGCCCGTATTTTAAAGGGGTTCTCCCCCTTAATTTCCAGCATAGTGCCTATACGCTCGAGCACTTCAATGATATCCTTTTTGTCCATCACTTACTAATTTTACATACAAAGAAGGAGCCACTGAACTGGGAAAAAAAACAAAAGGCATTTTTTCTATGTTCAAAACTCTCATGAATGGCCAATCGATTACCCAGAAGGCTTGCATGCCCGTAATCTTCAAAAATCATTAATCCTCCCTCAACTAAACGATCTTCAAAAATCTGATTGATTAGGAATTGGGTGCCTCTGTAAGAGTCACAGTCTACAAACGCCAAACAAATTTTTCCGCAATTTGAACGGGGAAAGGTTTCCGTAAAATCACCTTGAACAAATTCGACATTCTTGAATGAATTAAATTTTTGTTTGATTTCAGAAAAGTCAACTTCGTGGGTATTACTCCAAAATCGATCAACCCCAATTGATTCAACAGGGAAACTTTCAAAAGCATCAAACATGTAAAACTTTTTATTCGATCCCTTATTCTGGAGGAATCGAGCAGTTAAAAAGCCACTTTGCCCCTTGAATGAGCCAAATTCCGCAAGATCGCCAGGCAAATTGCGACTCAGTACATGTTTAATTCCTTGTAGTAAGTCCATGAAGTCTCGAATCCCTGTCTTCGGTTCGAAAATTTCACAGGACTCTGAATATAATTTATTAAAATTGGGTTTATCCAAATGAAGAGGAGACAGAAAGTCCTGTGAATTTTCATACATGCGATCAATCCCAATGTTTTCCATCTTTGGGATAGCCGCATATTCAAATGTCATCCCGCAGGTCTTTGGGTTATTTAGCAACTGTTTGCCAATCTCATGAATTTCATCGGCATGAAATGAGGCAATTCCGATTACATCGTTGGCCCAATCTATTCCGTCAAAAGAAGTAAGTAATTTAAGGCAAGGACATGAAGTAACACTTAGTTTTTCTACCAAATCCTGTTTTAATTTACCCCTAACTTCATCACTTCCGCCAACAAGAATTATATGAGATGATCCATTTCTTTGTGCCGAGAATTCTAAACGCTTGATCAAATAAAGCATAGCATCTTCTTCATTCTGGGGATCGGTCCATCGAAAATCTCTCTCGGGTTTCGGATTATTTTTTTCATTCGCCATGGCAAGCAATCGGTTGCCAACTCTTCGAAAAATTCCATTTAAGATTGAGTGAAAATTCATCTACAAATCATTGATTTATGTCCAAGGAGAAGTACAGAATAATCCAACAATCCCTAATGAGAATTTATAACCAATTTAGGATAGAAGAGAACTTTCTAATCCCATAACAGAAATTACCCATCCAAGAAACTAATAACTCTAAGTTCTGTTGAGTTTTGCCAAATTAAACCCCTACCCCTAATAGCTTATTGTTTATGAAAAAAATCTTAATATTGGTTTACTCATTGTTCTCCATCCACATTGGTTGGTCCGCGGTCACTCTGCCTAATGTCATTGGTAACAACATGGTTTTGCAACGCGACCTCCCTGTGCCCATTTGGGGATGGG
>JAQCIX010000147.1 GCA_027593365.1 Verrucomicrobiota bacterium | reverse complement strand
CGATGTAGACGGGCGATCCTGGGAGGAGGAAGTGGATCATATTAAACTTAAAAAGGAAACCTTGGAGAAATATCGGCAAAAGGTCGAGTCTATGGGTTCTGAAGAGCTCATCGGATATGTCCAGAAAGGACTTCAGCAATCCTTAGAAATTCAGGAGGAGATGAATCAATTATCTGCCAAAATCAAAGTGGCCGTGGAGGCTGATGATCGAGAAGAGCTTAGCCAATTAAAAACCCGGCAGAATCAGTTACGGGGACAGCAGCAATCTGCCATTGCCAGTTGGATCATGGGCGAGGAATTCGATGTCCGTCCGATGTACCGTAATAATCCATTTCCCAGCAAGAAGCCACCATCCCCCGACCGGAAAAGATTTCCTCATTATTTACGTCGGGCTTCCGAACAAAACTCTCCCACAGGTGCGGATCACTTTTTGCGTGAGTTTGGCCAGTCGGACCGTGAACTAATCGATAATGCCAGAAAGGAAGCATCCGTTCCTCAGGTGCTCAATCTGCTAAACAATGGTTTGCGATGGAGAGTGGTCGATCCAAACTCTTTGCTCACTCAGAAAGTTATGGAGAAAACCACGGTGGAGGAAAAGATTGAGGTAATCTACCTCGGCATGCTGCAAAGAAAACCCTCGGATGAGGAGATGAACCTATGCATCGAAACCCTTGATTTGGGCAATCCTCCCCTGCTGGCATCTAATCAAAAAAACGGGAACGCGGAGCACCTCAAAAAAGCCCATAAAAAATGGGAGTGGGAAAATAAGCGTTACTTAAAAAAAGTTCACGATGAATTACGCCATCTTGCCTGGGCCCTGCTCAATACCCGTGAATTTTCTTTTATCCAATAGAATCGCCATGAAAAGATCTTCTCATTTCTCCTCCGAACTCGACCGTAGAGCCTACCTCTCCCTTGCCGCTAAAGGATTTCTTGGCGTTAGCATCTTGCCGTGGGCAACTCCCTCTCCTTTGGGAGGTGCCGGGTTGGGTCTTAACCGCCCGTTTAATTACGCACCCAAGGCCAAGAATGTGATCTACCTATATATGTCTGGGGGCATGAGCCACCTCGACACCTTGGATCCAAAATCAACGGAGGTCAGGGGTCCCATGGAATCCATCGGTACCAAGACCGATGGGATGATGCTCGCCGAAACTTTACCCCTGGTTGCCAATCATTCCGAAAAAATTGCCGTGATCCGCGGGCTCACATCCACCAAGGGAGCCCATGAACAAGGAAACTACTTCATGCACACAAGCTACGATAAGCGCGGTACCATCGTGCATCCGAGCATGGGTTCATGGGTAACCCGTCTCGACGGGCGCTTCAACCCCACCCTTCCCGGTGCAGTAGTCGTAGGGACTGGAAATGCTCACCCGCTTTCTGGATTCCTATCAACTCAGCATCAGCCTCTCAAAGTCGGGTCTCCCGGAAAAGGTTTGGCTAATTGTGAGCACAAGGGAGTAACGGAAGAAAAATTTTCCAGAAATCTGCGCCTTGCCCAAAAGTTGGACCAATCCTTTGTCGAAAAATATAACCTCGCTTCTGTGCGTTCTTACGCGGACATGTACGAGGATGCGGTTCGGTTGATGCGAAGCAAAGATCTGGATGCCTTTGACCTCAGTAAGGAGCCTCAAGAAGTTCGGACTGCGTATGGTAGGGATACGTTCGGACAGGGCGTTCTGTTGGCCCGCAGACTGGTGGAAAAACAGGTACGTTTTGTTGAAGTCCAATTGGGCGGATGGGACACCCACAACAACAACTACGAAAGGATATTTGAAAGATGTGATATCCTTGATCAGGCTCTTTCCGCATTGCTCGACGATCTCAGTAAGCGGGGTATGCTTGATGAAACTCTCGTCGTCCTGGCAACCGAGTTTGGCCGCACGCCCGACTACAATGTAAACGAAGGCAGGGACCACTACCCCAAAGCCTTTTCCTGCATGCTTGCGGGCGGCGGAATTAGGGGGGGGCAGGTTTGGGGAGCCACCGACCCGGAGGGACGTGAAGTGGTGGATGGCATCACCCAGATTCCTGATTTCAACGCCACCATCGCCTATGCTCTTGGCCTTCCCCTCGATGAAATCATCTTTTCTCCATCTCGGCGCCCCTTCACTCTAGCCGACAAAGGACAGCCTCTTACCCAGCTTTTTTAACCAATCTACCATCCGGTTTTGGGATCTAATCCAAATAGACAAAGGGTCTTTGGGCTCGACCTTTCCCCGCACCATCGCCATGGATTATTTATTTAACCCTTATGTTTAACAAACTACTATGAAGTACCTCGCATATTTCGCGCTCTTGCTTCCTTTCATTGTGTCTGAAGCCAAACCCACCTCCGAATCCACTGAAAATGTCATCGTCATCGAACTGAAGGACGGTCCTGTTGTCATTGAGACTTTCCCAGATGTCGCCCCAAAACATGTCGAGCGAATCACCAAACTCGCTCAGGCTGGAAAGTATGATGGGGTTGCTTTTCATCGGGTAATTGAGGGTTTTATGGCTCAAACCGGTGATGTCCAATTTGGCAATGTGAAGGATTTCAGCACTTCAAGGGTTGGAACTGGCGGATCGGACCTGCCCGACCTGAAGGAAGAATTTAATGATAAAAAACATGAGCGCGGCACCTGCTCCATGGCACGCTCCTCCAGCCCAAATAGTGCCAATAGTCAGTTCTTTATCTGCTTCGAGCCTGCCCCCTTTTTGGATCGTCAATATACAGTTTGGGGTAAGGTCATCGAAGGAATGGAGTTGGTCGACAAAATCAAAATGGGATCCAGTCGAAATAACGGATCCGTCAATGACCCGGATCATATGATCAAGGTAACGGTTGGCAGACCGGTAGAAGACAGCAAAAATTCGGAGGAAGAATAAAGCTCCCTCCGCCCTAAAAACTTAGGGAGCGGAATCTATTAGTTGGTCACAATCCAAGTGGTAGAGACCCACAAAAAACTCTTCGTCCCATCTTTCTTCCACAGTAAGGTTACCCAAAACCCGAATCACTCGGTCCATACTTACCTCCACCCCTTTTTGAGAACGAGCCACCACCCAACCATTGGCTTCTGGTGCTTGTCCAAAGCAACAACTTAATTGATCGGGCATCAGTAAGAATTCTTTAACGAGATTCTCCTCGTCTACAACGGTTGGAACCATGAATCCTTCCAAAGCTACTTTTTGGTTGGAGAGGCTTCGAATATCCCTTGGCACCCGGTTAGCGTAGGCGGAGAAGTCAAAGGTTAACCCATCTTTCTCCCAATCAATTTCATATTTAAAATCTGTGAGTTTGGAATAACGAAGCAACTCATAGCCAGTCGAGGAATCATGTTCTGGAAGGTTGTTCAAAATGGGGGTAGATGTTTGATTTACTTCAGCCGAAAGTAGGGTCGTTTGGCCAAAGACAATTTCCCCTTCCAGGACCTCATCCGATGGATCACCTTCCTGATTTTCTCTTTCTTGGATTTCATCTGACCCAATAGCAGGATCCATGGGTTCTTTTGGGTGAATGGATATCGGATCTCCTACTTCATCAAAAACATCAAACTCTACTACTTTTTCCTCAGGTAAGGAACAAGCAAACCCAAGCAGTAAAGTGGATAGGGTTACGCAGTGGATTCTCCATGAATTCATCGTATGTTTTGCTTCCTTATCCATGAGCGTTTAATGAGTCCTGCAAATTAGAACGATAAAGAGTACGAGCTGGCAACCAAGCACTGAGCAAACCTAGCCCAAGAATCGAGATACATGTTTGTAAAGTCATCCAATCAAACAGCGGAAATGCCATCGATACTCCAACCTGTAATTTGATCAGCAAAGAAAGACCGCTGGACAAAGCCATGTATACAATTAAGGAGCCAATCGAACCACACAAAGCAATCAATAAGGATTGCCAGAGAATAGCACCCGTAACCAGCGACCGACTTGCTCCCAAACAACGAAGTACCGCAAATTCACGTCTTCTTTCATGCATAGTTGATCGGAGGGTGGCCAAGATGATAAGGGCACCCACTAGGGCCATTAAAAGGGCCAGACCGGCCACCGATTTTTCCAGCCATGCAAATCGATTAAAAAAAGAGGAGAGAATTGCAGGTACAGGCCAGGCAAAAGTGGCCCGGTCACCTTGCTTGTTATAGATTACATCCAATGCCAAGCCAGACGAACCTCTGAGGTTTAATAAGACACCACTTATTGAATCGGCTGCACCCGGATCATGACCTTCCATCATCTGAACTCCTTGGATAGGAATCCAAATCACCTGATCGGCAGGTGTGCCCGTCGCTTCTAAAATTCCCACAACCAAGTAAACATCATTGTGCTTAGTATCTGGATTATATTCCAATCCATGATAAGGATGAAATCGTTCACCCAGTTGCAAACCTAAATTTTCTGCCACTTGGGCACCAACCAAGGCTTCCTTGGCT
>JAQCIX010000146.1 GCA_027593365.1 Verrucomicrobiota bacterium | reverse complement strand
GCCCACTGAAGGTTTTACGGAGAATGAACCTAAGGAGGATCCAGTTCCTTCGCCCGTTGAACCGCCTGCTAAAAAACGATCCAATCAGTCATCTACTGAAAACGAAACCACAACTTACGAGGAATTGTACGCACCCAAGGTTCCTCAGCGTAGGCTTGGATATTTTTTCGGTCCATTCATTGGCCCTGTTTTTCCAGATGATAGTGCGGTTCGACCTGGATCTGGAAAGGAAGGCTATCAGTCCGATTCAGGTTGGACCGCAGGTTTGCGAATTGGGAATGATTTTGGATTTACCCGAATCGAAGGGGAGTATGGTTTTTTAACCCACAACATACATTCGCCAGGTAAAAGTGGGAAGGTTCAGCTGCACAATTTGCAAAGCCGATTAATCCTTGAGAAAAGTCTTGGCAGTCGAGCGGATATCCGAGGGGGGATCGGTCTCGGTCTTTCGTTTATTGATAAAACTCTTGGGGGGCAAAATTTCGATGGAGTTGGGTTTAGTTACGATTTTTTACTTGGTTGGTCTTTTCGTATCATGGATAACTGGTCGATCAATATGGATTACCGGCATTACTTAACCGCCGCACATGAAAATTATGATAGGTTGCAAGGGCATGTGGTTGAGTTATCCACGAGCTTTGATTTATAAAAATTAACTCATCAACCTCCCGAAACTCCTGGGTAATGGGGATTCCACATGCCACGAGATTTTATCTCCCTGCTTGGTCTTTATCTCCACACTGATTTCAGAGGAGTGAAGGAAGAGCCTGTTTTCTTTGCTGAGCTTGGCGATCTTTCTGTTTAAGGAAAAATTTCCGTAAGTACGGTCCCCGATAATTG
Organism: Verrucomicrobiota bacterium; assembly: GCA_027593365.1. Taxonomy (GTDB): domain Bacteria; phylum Verrucomicrobiota; class Verrucomicrobiia; order Opitutales; family Seribacteraceae; genus Chordibacter. The sequence continues at coordinate 3,608 of JAQCIX010000146.1, read as the reverse complement.
GTGCCTTTCTTAATGCGGACTGAACTCTTAGTTGATGAGTGCGTCCGGTTTTGGGTACCAACCTCAGTAGAACCAGAGAATATTGGGAGTTTCTATTTCTTCTTTCAATTGAGACTTGCGTGACCGCAGGTTGGCCAGACTTGTTTTTAACGACCCGAATCTGTCCCTGACTGGTTTTTTTAATGAGATTGTCTTTCCAAAGTGGCGGGATATCCCCACCTCTGTACTCAACAATCGCATGGTAGGTCTTATGGACAAGTCTTTGTGCAAATGCATTCTTTAATTCAAGGGCAAGATCTTCCGCAGTAGCCGCCAAAAGTACGCCTGAAGTTGCAGAATCCAATCTGTGGATCAGGAATAGCTTTTGCTGGATACCTGACCCATCGATCCAGTGGTAACACTCTTTCTCTAGGTCATAGGTGCATTTAAGAAGTGAATTTTTTTGTTCTTCTTTTTTATTTGGATGGGATAGCACCCCGATTGACTTATTGATCGCCCAAATTCCTTTTGGGTGGAAATCGAGCACCTCGCACTTGTTTTGTAGTGGTAAAGAATTGGGAGACATACTTTGGTTTAATGATAAGAGAAGGTGATGGTTATCTGATCGGAGTTACCAAATTCTGCAATCATTTCATCTTCCCAGCTACCAAAAGGAACTCTTGAGGCAATTGCCTGCCTGCAAAGTTCCGATGACAAGCTACCGGTATCTCCCGTGGATATCTTGGATAATCCTTGAATGGTTCCGTCTTTAATCAGAGTGAATGTATAAGTAACGCTGGGTAGGATTTGATCCTGCTTCATGTATCTGAAGGAGCTTCTGATCAATTCTCCCCATTGATTTTCAATAGACCTTAGCATTTGTTGCATATAAACCCCGTAAGGATTGAGCCTGCACTCTATAGCTACCTTCCCAATTCTTGGAGCCTGTGATGTACTCCTCAATAAAGGGCCACTCAGGACATCTTGAGAAAGTTTGGGGCGAATTTTTTGCTGATTCCTGACCTGTGTTTGGGTGTCGGAGATATCGGGTACTTCTTGCTTCTTTTGAGGAGTGGGCGAGAGATTAATGATTTTTTGACTCGATAATGTCTCAAGGGGTGAAAGCTCAATTCCTTTACCTTTAGGGAAAACTTGCTCATCCCTGGCTTTGACTGGAGTCGATTGACTTACGGTTGAGGGCGTATCCTGTACCCCTTTGTACATCAAATCTGGGGCCTCTTTTTGATTCGCATGGTCAAACTTGCGTTCGACAATCTTTGGGTTGTTTGAATCGCCCAATAACCCAGGTGTGACATCCTCTTTCTTTTTTGGGTCTATCTTTGGTTGGGCTGCTTGTTGATTCTGTGTGGATAGAAGATTGGTTTCATCGGGGAAATTTTCAGGTATTGAAGGATTGGCTTCTGCGTAGAGCTTGTCTTTATTTATTTTGGTTTTCCATTGTATTTCCATCCATGAGTTTTCTCTGGACTCATGATTTTTAGTGGCAAGCGGCGGATCCATAAAAGTCAGGGGAAATAAAAGAATTACAGTCAGAATCGAAGCAGCAAAATGACTGTAAATAGTATCCCGGTGATTGTCCTTACATAACATTTTAAAATCTTGATAATTGGTTCACGAATGTGACAATGTGAGAGCAGGCATCCTTGGTTCCGTTTCTTTTTTCTGAGAAACTTGAAATTTTCTTTCTTAGGAGATCAGGAATGAGTTTGATCCATGAACCATCGATGAATTCAGGGAGAGTGATTTCTTTAAAGTTTAATTCCTTGATGCAGAACTGCCTCAGGAAAGCCGATTCCCTGAAAGAGTCTCGGAAGACACCCAGGAAAGGAATATTCATGCCCCAGCATTCGGCAACCGTGCCATACCCAGCTTTCCCCACGAGTAAGCTCGAGGTATTTACCAAATCAGGGAATGGAATTTTTGAATTCATCGGTATATGGATCATGGAACCTTTCTTTGTGGTTTCAGTGAAGTCACCAGGAATGACAAGATAGGGATTTTCCGTAGAACTTTTAAAAGTATGCTCCATCGATATCCCTCCTGTCGTCACTAAAATATAAGAGTCATTCTCCCCTAATCCAAGGGTTTGCAGAACTTGATTTTTCGGAAGCGATGGTGGGCGAAAAATGGGATTCAACTTCTTAGCATTTCTATCCCTCTCACAATAAGGCAAGCATTGTAACCTTAGGCTGGCTTTTTCGTAAATCGAGCTAAGTTTTTTAATCACACCCTTGTATTCGGCCTGTTCTTTAGTAAAAGGCTGATAGATCCAGTCCCAGGTGAAGTTCTCAAGCAAAAGGGTTGGGATATTCAACCTGGACCCAATTTCAATGCCTAGGGGTGAAATATCGCTTAGTATGAAGGTAGGCTCAAATGATTGAATCCATTCGATTGGTCTTTCGAGTTCATCTGGGAGGAATTCAAGAAACCGAATGACCTCTTTTAATGTTTCGCCAGAGTCATGCAAAAATGGGCCGTTTTGAATCAGGCCAATATCTGTTTTCGTATCACAGAAACGAGTTTTGCAGTTCTTGGGTAAATTATTTTCCCAAAACCACTGGGGAGTTTTTCCAAAGATGATCAGTTCCAGACATTGAAAGTTCAGAGCTAACTCCTGAATGACAGCGGAAATACGCGTGGCATGGCCAAATCCATGTGGCGAAACGAAACACGCAATTTTGAGATTAGAAGAGGTGGCTTTAATCAAGAAAAATGAGCTCCAGATATGTTTCTAACTGTTCCGATGGGTGCAGTTTTCCATGTTTCCGAACCATCAATTTTCTACAAAAGTCAGAATCATGTTTCTCGTCATAACTCAATATCCTGATAGTTCCGTCAAACGAGGATGCAGATGGTTCGAGACGAGTGGGTAAACCAAAGGGACCAAAAGAACAAATCCATGACTTTATTAATTTTGGGGTAGGGGGACTGGGCATGAGGGCAGAGCTCCTGCTCGCGAGAAAAGGGGTTTTGGGGCTCATCACTTGCACTTTGGCAACAGTGGGAAGGTTACGAAAAAACTCAGCTGGAGTACGAAATGATTTCTTTTGATACTCGGAGTAGAACTTTATGGGGTCGATCCCAACCAAGTTGTATCCATTGTAGTTGTTGTGTTTATTGGGGGTTTTAAATCTTTGCCTTTTATACCATTTATCAAACTGGTTGCTTAGTCGAATACCCACTTCAAAGTGAAGGTGTGAACGATCAAGCGGTATACGGAAGGATGCGGTGTTTCCCATTTGGCCGATTGGTTCGGCTACTTGAACCATTTTTCCTACGCTTAGATTAGGAGAGATCTCATCTAAGTGAGCATATAGAGAATAGATAATAGGGTTAAATTGAGTGTGCTCTAGTACGATATATTTCCCATATGCACTGTCCGAAGCTTTATGACTCAGATAAGTAACCATACCATCCATTGCCGCAAATATGGAATCCTCAGCTTTGCCTTGTGAGTTTGATTTAACGGGAAATAAATCAAGGCCTTCATGAAATTTATAACCATTGTTACGAACACACCCAAATGCTCCCGAGGAAAAGTCCTTGTCTGGGCCCGTTTTCTGGAGAAATGCGTGGTATCCTAATCCTTTAGCAAAAGACGCATTTGG
>JAQCIX010000145.1 GCA_027593365.1 Verrucomicrobiota bacterium | reverse complement strand
TGAGATCGAAAAATTTGCTTCCTGGGCAAAGGGACGATTCGCTCGCAAATACTTTAATGATTGGAACTAAAGAAGGTGCAATTGAAATTACGGAATTACAAAAGCCAGGAGGGAAGATGCTTCTTACATCCGAATTTTTGCGAGGCTTTCATATACCGCATCATGTAATCTTTTCTTCCCCAAAGGATTCGCTTGCCCTGACTCGCTAAGAAGCAGAACTTCTTGCAAAAGATTTCTTGATTGGAAAGTTAGCCTGAGTTACCTTTGCTACTAGGTGGTAATGATGGATAAAAATATAGCGTTCTATGGCATGCTATTCTTTGTTCTTTCGCTTTTTGGCTTTGGTCAAAATGAAAGAATAATGATGGCCAATCTGAAGCAAGATCTTGAACTCATAAACCGAGAGGTCACAGGTTTAAGGAGCGAAGTGGAACTACTGAGACGAGAGAATGCTCAGTTGCGGGTTGCTCTCGAGCAGGTTTCCCGATCCCCGAAAACGAATCAGCAAACTGGGCTGGTACTTGAGTTACAAAACCGGATTCAGGCTCTTGAGCTGTCTCTCAAGCAAAGTGAGCGTGCCCGCGAGAGTATGCAGGATGGAGTAAACCAAAAGTTCCAGCAAATGATTGAGCAAATGAATCTCGGATTCGAGCAAGTCACCAACCAGAATAAGCAAAAAAGCGTATCTCAACCCCCTTCCTTTTCAACGGATTATCCCAAGAATGGATTTGTTCACAAAGTAGAAAAAGGAGAGACGGTGAGTAGTATTGCTCAAAAGTACCAATCCAAAGTCTCCTGGATTATTGATGCCAACCAAATTGCGGATCCAACGAAAGTTTTCGTTGGTCGGGAACTATTCGTACCACAAAAGTGAAGATTGCTTTATGAATGCTCCAGTACGCAGATTGGGCCGTGGATTAGAGAGTTTAATTGCTGGAGGAGGGCAGGGGGTTACTCCCGAGGTGGAAATACCAGCCAAAATACCTGAACCTTCGCCTGTAGTTTCGCATCAAGTTGAAGAAAATACTGAAAAAGAAAATTTTCGTTCAGATTTTACTGAGAATGTTCTTCAAGAACTTGCGATCGATCAAGTCGTTCCTAATCCTCATCAACCCCGTAAGGTGATCGATCCTGCTGCTATTCAAGAGTTGGCTGCGAGCATAGACTCAGAGGGGTTGCTCCAACCGATTGTAGTTAGACCAACGGATCATGGATATGAATTAATCGCGGGTGAAAGGCGCTGGCGGGCACATCAATCCCTTAAGCGTACTAGTATTTTGGCAAGAATTCTTCCGGCCAACGATTTGTCCTCTGCGAGCCTATCGTTGATAGAGAATTTACAAAGAGAGGAACTCAATCCAATTGAGGAAGCGATGGGCTATCAATCCTTGATTGCCGATTTTAAGCTTAGCCAGCAGGAAGTTTCTCAAAGAATGGGTAAAAGCCGTTCGCATATTGCGAACCTTTTAAGACTTCTTCAACTGGATGATGAGTTGAAAAGATTGCTTTCAGATGGGGAACTCTCAGTTGGTCATGCAAAAGCCCTGCTTGGGATTGAAGATTCGGCAATGCGTCTGTCCCTTGGCAGGCAAGCAGTTTTGGAAGGTTGGACAGTTAGGCAAATTGAGGAAGCTTGCAAAAAAGGACTGTCACCCAGAGGAAATCTTATTCCTAAGGTTCAAGAATCTGGCATCTTTGATGAACTTGCCGAGTCGGCATCTTCTGTAACTGGGCGGAAGGTTAAGATCAAAGCTTTAGGCAGCGGGAAAGGCACGGTTTCTTTTTCTTTCAAGGACGAAAAAGATTTAAGATTTTTTCTCGAAAAACTTAATTAGAATTCGAGCTTGTTTTCATCTTAACACTGGGGAACAAGGTTGCTTTTTACGGTCCTTTCTTCATTTTAGGTCACTTATTCTAATTTATCATGATTGTATTTCTCACTACTTTGTTGATTTTACTGTGCCTTGCGGTCGTTCTTTTAATTCTCATCCAACGAACCTCCGGGGGAATGGGATCTGCTCTTGGTGGTGGGGCTGCCGATCAGTACCTCGGGGCTGGTTCAGCGGCTCAACTCTCAAAGCTTACTGTTTGGGCAATCCTTTTCTTTTTCGTGCTGTCTTTCGGTCTGTACGCTTTGTATCAAAGTGAGGCTGGTTCCAGTGAAGAGCTCTCACGATCCGGAAATGTATTGCCCAGCGTTCTTCCCTCTGATGTAGCCATACCTGCTTCTACCGAAGTTCCCAATCAGGTGAATGCTGAAGCTACTTCTGATACTTCTGGAGTTCAGGCTGAAGCTGTCCCCACTTCTGCACCTTCAGATTCTGGGAATTCCAGTAATTAATCCAGTATCATTTTTTTAGTTTCTTCGGAAAATGAAGCTCTCCGCCTGGCTTCTTTTCTTTCTTTCTTTTTTTTATTTTACCCAAGCTGGGTACTCGCAATCTGTTTTTCCTGCTAGGGGATTTTCTAGCATACTAGAGCCTGCCGAGGCCGAGGAGAAAATAAATATTTTTCGGAATTATTTCTTTCGCGACCAAAGGAATCCAGTTTTTCATCAAGGTTATCTTTACCAGTTCGAGTTTACTCATTATCCACGAACAGACCAACCAGTTACCCATTTGGGCTTACTCTCGGGGCCATTCCCAGAATCCACAACGATCCGGATCGATTTAATTTCAAGAAAAGAGGATGCCATTCCTTACTATTCGTTTTTGCTAAAGAGAGATTCGGTAAACCCCATACTCTGGAAGTGGAATAAGGAAAAGGAATTATTGAGTAAGGTTTCCCCTGAAGATTGGTTCTCACCCTGGGTAGAAGGAATTAACCATTGTCCTTTTGATTTGTTGATGCCTTTTTTGAATTGGCCTAATCAATATGAAAAGTCGGGTCGTGTATGTGGTCGTCCGGCCCATTTGTATACCTTTACACCCCTTCCTAATAGCACTTTTTCTCAGTCTTCTTTAAGTTCGATTCGCTTGGCTATCGATGATGCTTACAATGCCCCTTTGAGGATTGAACATATGGATGGAGGCATTTTACCTTCACGAACTTTTTCCCTACAAAGCTTCAAGAAAGTAGAGGATCGATGGGTCGTAAAAACAATCGATGTTAAAGATCGAGATTCAAAGTCAAAAACTCGTTTTGAATTAGTTTCAGTGGCACATAAATTAGACCTTCCTGGAACTTCTTTTGATAAAAGCGGATTGAAGAATCCGATCAATCAATCTTCCATTGATTTTCAGAATCTATAATCTAACAGTTTAAACAAATTCAACGGACTCGACTCCAAGCTTCTTTTTTTATTAATCAATCAATTATGAGTAAGGATTATTTATCCCCTTGGGCGAAAAATATCGCTCCCTCTCCCACGTTGGCAGTCGATGCCAAAGCCAAGGCATTGAAAGCTGCCGGCGAAGATGTTTGTGGGTTTGGTGCTGGTGAACCTGACTTCGACACCCCTCAGTTTATCAAGGATGCTTGTTCGCAAGCATTGTCTGATGGGAAAACAAAGTATGCAGCAGCTCCTGGTCTTCCAGAGTTGAGGCAGGCACTTGCTGATCAGTACCATCAAAATGGGGTTCTTGCCGATGCAAACGCGGCTCAAGTTGTTGTGAGTCCCGGAGGGAAGTACTCTTGTTACCTTGCCATTCTTGCCACTTGCGGACCGGGAGATGAAGTCATTATACCAGCCCCTTACTGGGTTAGTTATCCAGAAATGGTAAAACTTGCCGGTGCTACTCCCAAAATTGTTCTGGCGGGCGATGATCAGGGCTTCAAAGTGAGCCCTGAGCAAATTGAGCAGGCACTTACCCCTGCGACCAAATTGTTAATCCTTAACAGCCCATCCAATCCAACGGGGTGTCTCTACAATCGTGCAGAAATGGAAGCGATCATGGATCTCGCTATTCGCAAAGACATCTTAGTTATGTCTGATGAAATCTACGAGTACCTGCTTTATGATGGATCCGTTCACCATCGTCCGGCTTCCTTCTCTGAAGAAGCCCGTGATCGGGTCATTACTGTATCTGGTTTTAGTAAAACATTCTCTATGACTGGTTGGAGGCTGGGTACGCTCGTAGCTAATCCCACAATTGCCAAAGCCGTGGCAAATTTGCAGAGCCAGACCGCATCCAATGCCACCACTTTTGCTCAGTATGGGGCCTTGGCCGCGGTACAAAACTGGGAGCAATCCATGCAAGCGGTTCAGGATATGCTTGTGCATTTCGACCGGCGCCGTCTCCTGTTACTGGATGGTCTTAATTCTATTGATGGAGTTGAGTGTTTGCGTTCGCAAGGTGCGTTTTACCTCTTTCCGAAAATTTCATCTTTTGGTTTATCGTCGGAGGAATTTTCTGCCCGCTTGCTTGAAGAGGAAAAAGTGGCAGTGGTTTCTGGCCATGCGTTCGGTGCAGATGGTTACATTCGCTTAAGCTATGCCACTTCCGATGAAGTGATCGAAAAGGGTTTATCC
>JAQCIX010000144.1 GCA_027593365.1 Verrucomicrobiota bacterium | reverse complement strand
ACACCAACTCGAAAGGCTCGGAGGTTTGGTCAGGTTGCGGCTTGTAGTCTCCGCTAACCACCCAGGTTCGCCCACCCACTTCCACCCGGATTTGCGAGGAGCCAAGAATATGGCCGGCTGGATGAAAAGATACCACCGCATCCCCAATTTTTCGTTTTTCTCCAAATGGGATACCTTCTGCAGTAATATCCGACCCCAAACGCAGTTTTAACAGAGGCAGGCACGACTGAGATACCATATAGCAGGCATGCCCAGGTCGGGCGTGGTCGCTGTGAGCGTGGGTGACAAGAGCACGGCTTACCCGTCCACGAGGATCGATGTAAAAGTCTCCAGATTCACAGTATAGACCTTCCGGACGAACGACCAAAGGTTCTTTCATCGCTCTCGGTTAGCTCTCCGCAAAAAACATCGGTTTTTTTTCTCTTGTGAAAAAAAAAGATAATTTTCAATCCGCATGATCCTAAAAGAAATAACCATCGTTATATAAATTGTTATGGCACCTTACAGCTTCAAGCAAACGAATGATTCGACTGATCCCATCGGTCGTTTTATAACGGATCGTTCACGCATGGCTCCCCCCACCAAGGATGAGTATACCCAATTATTTGAGGAACTTCACAAAGGATCAGAATCTGCCAAGCAGGAATTGGTTGAACGTCATATCCGCTTAGTAGCCTCGATCGCCCTCAAATTCCGCCAAGTTAATGTCCCTATGGAGGATGTGATGGCCGAGGGAATTCATGGATTGGTGATTGCTATCGAAAAATTTGATCATACCCGTGGGATCAAGTTGAGCACCTATGCTGCATGGTGGATCCGTCAACGCATCCAGCGTTTTGTTAGCAAAATGGCTGAAGCTGTATCGATTCCTCATGATGTTTCTCAAGGAAAGCGCAAAGAAAACAACTTACGCACTGAATTGCAGATCTCTCTTGGGCGTGAACCCACCGATGAAGAAGTCAGAGAAGCTCTGGACGACCGTCGGAACCTCTCTGGACGGGTCAAGCATGCTCCTGCCAGCACCATGTCTCTGGATGAGCCTTTTTCAGATGATTCCGATCATTCCCTGATTGACATGATGTCAGACGAAACTGAGACGCAAAATTCATACCGTGAAACAGGTTCCTTAGCGGACGACATTCGGGTTGCATTAGGATTTTTGGATAAAAGAGAACGAAAAGTACTCAGCATGCGTTTTGGACTTACCAAAGACAAAGAAGCGATGAAACTTGATGACATTGCTGAAACTTTGAGCGTATCTGGAGAAAGAGTTCGTCAACTCGAGTCCCTCGGGCTCAGGAAACTACGAGCTGTGGTGATGAACAATGGCAAACTAGATTTTCGGAATCTCGACAAGTTAGTAGGGATAGAATTACGTGGCAAAACCAAGATGAGTCCTTTACAACTCTCTCTCATCTTGGACAATGCTGCGTAATACATGATATCCACACTTTCCAAGTGGGTTTGCCCTCCCCCGGAGACCCACGATGAACCTGATCACACCCAAGATAAGGTGGAATGGTTCCGTTGTGTTCCCTACATTTTGATTCATTTGGGCGCTCTTCTCGTTTTTTTCACTCCCTTTGCATGGCCTTGTCTCGCGGTACTCGCTTTATCTTATGCAGCTCGGATGTTTGCGATCACCGCATTTTACCACCGGTATTTCTCACACCGTACCTTCAAGACTTCAAGAATTGTCCAATTCATAGGTGCTTTTACAGCCTGTGCATCTGGGCAACGGGGCCCGCTGTGGTGGGCGGCTCACCACCGTATGCACCACAGACACTCCGATACCGATAAAGATTCACACTCTCCTCATCACAAAAATTTCCTTTGGAGCCATACCCTTTGGTTCATGACTGATTATGCCCTGCCCACCTTCCTTAAGGAAATCCCGGATTGGGTAAAATTTAAGGAACTCCGGTTCATTAACCGTTTTGATTGGATTGCAGTAGTGGCTCTCGCTGCAGGTTGCTACTATCTTGGAGAATGGCCCTTCTTTCAAACTCTGACCGGGATGAATGGGTTAAGCATGCTCGCCTGGGGATTTTTTCTCCCTACCGTGCTTTTGTATCATGCCACTTTCTCAGTCAATTCCCTCACTCACATGTTCGGGAAAAAAAAGTATGACACTGGAGATGAAAGTCGAAACAACTGGTTCGTTTCGATCATTACCTTTGGTGAGGGCTGGCACAACAACCACCACTTTTTCCCGGGGTCTGCGAGGCAAGGCTTCACACCTTGGGAATTCGACCCTACTTATTACTGCTTAAAATTTCTTTCTCTTTTTGGATTAGTCCGTGAACTTCGCCCTGTGCCCGCCTGGGTAAAAACCAAGGCAAAACACTGAGTATCCGGCGTACCGTTATCTTACGGATGCCATGAAAATAGCCATCATCGGGTCAGGAATCTCCGGTCTGGGTTGTGCTCACCTCCTTAAAAACGAACATGACTTAACCCTCTTCGAGGCGTCCCATAAACCAGGTGGGCATGTCAACACAGTCGATGTCGCTGGCCGAACAGGAGACTATCGGGTGGATACGGGGTTTATTGTTTTTAACGAACAAAACTATCCAAATTTTGTCCGCTTACTCGAAATACTCGGCGTAGATTCGCAACCAACCAGGATGGGATTTTCGGTTCGCTCGGAAAGGACCGGTATTGAATATAGTGGGGAATCCATCATCGGCCTATTTGGTGGACTGCGTAATCTGACCGACCCCAAGCACTGGGGGATGGTACGGGATATTCTCCGCTTTCACAAACTTGCGGAGAGAGAAGATTCCGGCACCCTCACCGTGGGAGAATTTCTCACCCGGCATAAACTGGGGGCTCGTTTCTCCGAGGCTTTTCTTTTACCTCTGGGTTCGGCTCTCTGGTCCTGCTCGGTCGACCGGTTTTCAACTTTCCCCATGGAGTTCCTCACCGATTTCCTCGCCAATCATAAAATGCTTCAGGCTTACAACCGCCCGGTCTGGCGGGTGCTGAAGGGAGGTTCCCGCACCTATGTCGATAAAATCATCAAAGGACTCGGAGATAGGCTCAAACTGAACACACCGGTGCAATCGGTCCGGCGGTCCGAAAATGGAGTAATACTTAAACTCCCCGATGGCAGCACGCAAAATTTTGATCAGGTCATTCTTGCCTGCCATGCCGACCAGTCCCTCAAATTACTCGATCATGCGGAACAGGAGGAAATCGATCTTCTCGAAAAATTCCCTTACGAAGCCAACCAAGTTACCTTACATTCGGACGATCGACTTTTACCCCGCCGTCTCTCTGCCCGGGCGAGCTGGAATGCCTACCTCACTAAGGAAAAAAAAGATCATGCCGTGGTTACCTACGATATGAATATTTTACAAAACCTGCCCACATTGGAACCTTTCTGTGTATCTCTCAACCAAGGATCATCTGTGGACCCCGCCCGAAGACACGGAGAATATTCTTTTGAACACCCTACCTACCATCCCGGGCGTAAATCTGCTCAGGGTATGCACTCATCCTTCATCCAGCGCCGGGGAATTTCCCTTTGCGGAGCCTACTGGGGTTATGGATTTCATGAAGATGGGCTAAGCAGTGCCCTGCGGGTATGCCAATCCTTCGGCAAAGAACTGGGATGAAAAGTGCCCTCTACTTTGGGGAGGTCAGTCACCACCGCAAATCCCCCAAGAAGCACGACCTGAAATATCAGGTCTACATGGCACACCTCTTTCTTGAGGAGATCGATCAAGTCTTCAAGAACCGATGGTTTTGGTCGGCCAACCATTCCAACCTCGGCTCTTTTTTCCGTTTGGATTATCACCGACCAGACATCGAAGACCTTTCCGAAGCAGTCCGGGAAACCATGTCCAAACAACTCGGCCTAGTATGCAAAGGGCCCGTATCCATCGTCACCCATCTGCGAACCTTCGGATATTGTTTCAACCCGGTGAGTTTTTATTTTTTATGGAACGAGGAAAAGACCCGACCAGTCGCCCTAATGGCCGAGATCACCAATACACCCTGGGGAGAACGCTACACGAAGTGTTTTGAATGGAACACCGAAAATGAGGATGCCCGGTCCGACCATGAATTTCACAAAGAGTTTCATGTGTCCCCCTTTATAGGAATGGATGTGGAGTACGACTGGCGCTTCCGCCAGCCAGACGAAAACTTCCAGGCCGACATGCTCCTGCGTGAAAAAGGGTACCTTTTCTTTACCGCCCATCTGAAAATGAAAAGGCGACCGATCGACGCTAAGAACCTCGCCTGGGCCTTGATTCGCTTTCCCTTGATGACCCTAAATGTCACCCGGGCGATTTACTGGAATGCTCTCCTTTTACGACTCAAGGGTTGCCCTTTTTTCTCTCACCCGAAAAACTTAGAAAATCCCACTTAATCGCATGAAGGCTACCTTTACCCCCGAAAGTACTCCCTCCGCTGGATTCCCGAAGCGGAAGGTAGCCTTTTTTGAGTCTTTGCTCACAGGGCAGTTACAAAAAATTAAGACTGGCTGCCTGATCATGCGACATGCTGGAACCGAGCAACGATTTGGATCGGTCCTCAACCACACTCCCATCGAGTTCGAGGTGACCAACCCTGCCTTTTTCCGCAAGGCCTGCCTTGGTGGCTCCCTTGGAGTTGCAGATAGCTTTACCGCGGGGGACTGGCATACATCCGACCTTG
>JAQCIX010000009.1 GCA_027593365.1 Verrucomicrobiota bacterium | reverse complement strand
CCGAGGGTTAATTGGAGCCGGACTATCCTTTTTTCTCATCACATTGATAATTAATCCCACAAAGATAAAGGTAACCACTAGGTTAGAACCCCCGTAGCTAATAAAAGGCAAGGACATGCCCTTTGTAGGTAAGCATCCAGTTACCACACCGATGTTGATGATTGCTTGCAAAATCACAAAAAGCAGAGACCCCATCGCAAGCAAATATTCATGAAGCTTCGATACCTGCCTTAATTTAACCCCAACACTAAAAAACAATATAAAGAAAGCGATTAATATACCGAAAGTGGCCACAAGTCCTAGTTCTTCCCCAATCACTGGAAAGATAAAATCCGTATGAGCTTCCGGCAAAAAGTACATTTGCTGACGGCCCATCCCAAGCCCAACGCCCTCGACACCCCCAACACCAAAGGCAAGCATGCCCTGCCACAACTGATAGGCACTGTCATTCGCATTCGCTTCGACATCCAAGAAGGAAGTAACCCGGCGAATCCTAACTGGATCAAAATATACCAGTACAGAAAAGACGGAGACCGCCAGCCCTGCGACAGGCATTAACCACTTCAAACCTACACCCGCCTGAAACATAAGGATCGCACCCACTGTGCCACATAAAAAACAGGTTCCAAAATCTGGTTGTAAGAGAATTAATCCACACACAGAACCAATAAGAATAGATGGAACCAGAAAGCCCTTCACCAAGGAGCCAATCATCCGTTGCTCTACAGCAAAATATTTAGCCAAAAGTAAAACCATTCCGATCTTTGCAAACTCCGATGGTTGGATGCGTAAGGACCCTAGACCGATCCACCTTTGAGCTCCATTCACTTTTACACCGATTCCGGGTATCAAGGTTAGAACAAGACCGATAAGACATAATCCAAAAATGAGGATTGTTCGGTTTCGCAACCAATCCAAATTTACAATTGAAGCGTAACCTCCAACCAGAAGAGAAACCACCACCCAAACAATCTGCTTAAAAAGAAGATCCTGAGCCCCCCGAACCGCACCGGCACTGAAAAGCATTACTAGGCCCATCATTGTCAGACCTAATGATACTGTGACCACATAAGCAGTCACCCAATTGGTACTCTTATTAGCCGTTAATGTTCCTGCCAATCGAACCTCCCATTCTCACCACACACATTTTTAACTAATTAAGGAGCGTCTATGATTGGACGATCCGCACTTGAAGAGTCATTAAAGAAATCCTGCAAAGAACCAGCTGGATCTGCTGGAACCGACTGCACCTCCTCGACCGCACTATTGGGATTTTGAGTAGTAACATTTACTGGCGAACCCTGAGAGACAATAAGAGGTTGCCCAGCCCGTACTAAGCTTGGGTTCGACAATCCGTTCCACTCCATGATTTGAGAGACCGAAACCCCGTAAATTGAGGCAATACGAGAAAGATTTTCTCCTTTTTTAACAGTATGGGAGGTCGCACCTGCAGGCACAGTTTTGAGGAGGATTTGTTCAGAAGGAGAGCTTGAAATGGAAAGAGATTCGCCCCCCTGAGGAATCATCAAAGTCTGACCAGGTCTTATGATAGAGGACATAGACATACCATTGGATTTTAACAATTCAGAGAGCCTAATCCCATGCTTTCTTGCAATCCCTGAAAGAGTATCACCCTTTAAAACTGTGTAAGAACTGCCATCACCTGTACTGGTTATGATCGATTCCCCGGAGGGTTTATTATCGACAGAAATGGGTTCTGATGAACCACCAGAAATCATAATCTCTTGACCAATGGAAAGCCGACCACTCTTATCCAGGTTCGGGTTGGCTTGTAAGAGCTCCGCTAAGGACACATTGTTTTTTCTGGCAATCCCCCACAGCGTATCCCCGCGCACAACTTTATAGATAGCTACATCAGCAGGAGCCAAACCAATCACTTGCCTGGGGCTATCCCCGGGGATGATGATCGACGGGGAAGAAGGTTTACCTGCAGATGAATCCGCTGGTACGATAAGCTCACCGGGAGAAGGCCTTTTCGGGGTTGAAAACTCATCAGACTGTGGTTGGTTTGAAACCGAAATTTCATCTTCCGGCTCCTCCTTTAGTGCCTCATTAAATGATTGGTCCTCGATAGAACCCTCAGGAGCAACTTCTTGGTTGGACGTGACATTTTTCTTTCCTCCTGTAGTTTGACAACTTGGTTGAAACATAACGAGAAGGATGACTCCCACATGAAGTGAGAGTACGATACCGAATACTTTGGATAATTTCATTTTTCTTGGTGGCTAGCTTGCAAATTTAAATAATTTATTTCGTAGTCGCTTGAGTTGCTCTCTTCAAATCGAAAACGATGGAATTAAACGAATTTCCTCGATCGGAATAATTCTTAAACATATCAAAGCTTGCAAATCCGGGACTAAAGAGAACATGTGATAGTTTCTGTGCATTGTGAAAAGCCAGAAAAACAGCTTCTTTCAGACTATGACAAATTTCTGCCTGAACACCTTTACGAACCAGATGATGAAAGATTTCTCCAGCAGTCTGTCCGATTAAGTATGCCTTTTCCAAATATGGAAAAATCTTGGATGAAAACTCCCCTACTTCCTGTGCTTTATTCTTGCCTCCACCAATCCAGATCACTTTTTCAGTAAAAGACTCACAGGCAGAGACCACAGATGCGAGGTTGGTAGACTTTGAATCATTCCAAAAACTCACTTGATTAATAACATCAACTTTTTGAAGGCGATGGGGTTCAGGTTGGTATCCATCCAATCCTGCAACAATTTCTTTCTTTGAAAAACCCCGGTCTAAAAACCAGGCAAATGCAAAGCCAAGGTTTTCCAATTGTGGATGAGTCCTGTGAAATGCACTCACCTCAGAAGGAATTTCTGATGGTGCGAGAGGCTCAATCTTTCGAAAATATGGATTCATAGGAATTCCAAATTTATGAGCATATTGAAATACGGATGTTCCTAGATAGACTCGGTTCGGATCTTTGCAGGAATGAACCAATTTTAGTTTAGATTCAAAGTACTCCTGGATCGTTCCATGATAATCTAAGTGATCCGTTGCAAAATTGATCCAAATCGCAGAATCAGGTTCAAAGAAATTGGTATGTAATGATTGAAACGAACTGGTTTCATGAAAAATACACCTTCCTTGATCTTCTCCCCTTGAAACAGCATCACACAACGGCACACCAATATTTCCCAAGCTAAGTGCGGGGACTTCTAATTGATTTGAAATATGGGTCAGAATGCTAGTCAGCGAAGTCTTCCCATTTGTGCCGGTCACTGCGACGAACTCTTCCGGGGAAGCGAACATAAGCCCCAAATCGATTTCAGATAAACATGGTTTGTTCGCCTCTTTAGCCATCTTGAGCCATCTGTGTGCTGGCGGGAACCCTGGGCTTACCACAACAAACAAGCAATCTCGTGCAGCGGTCTCATCAAAAATAATTCCTTCTTCCGAATAAAGAGTGCACGATTTGCCCTGACTTTCTAATAATTTTAATGCTGCTGCCCCACTCACGCCTCCACCGAAGATAGCCACTTCTCCAGCGTACGAAATCAAAGATTTGATCTGAGCAATTGTTTTCATTACCTAAGTTTTAGTGTCGCAAGACCAACGAGTGCGAAAAGCAAAGATAAAATCCAAAACCTGATGACCACTTTTGTTTCCTTCCATCCTTTCAGCTCAAAATGGTGATGGATTGGTGACATTAGGAAAACTCGTTTACCTCTGGTTTTGAAAGAAAATACTTGAATGATAACCGAACTCGCTTCCATCACGAAGATTCCACCTACAATGATAAGGGTAAGTGGTTGGTGAATCATTAAGGCAATGATACCAATCAATCCACCGATGGCGAGTGATCCCGTATCACCCATAAATACTTCTGCCGGATGTGCATTGTACCAAAGGAATGCCAAACTGCCTCCAAGCAATGCGGTACACAAGATAGCTAACTCACCAGTGCCTGGAACCCAACTAATTTTTAAGTAATCAGCAATCAGGAAATTTCCGGATGCGTAAGCCATGATCGCATAAGTTAGTGCTACTGTAACCGTGCAGCCTATTGCTAATCCATCCAACCCATCCGTAAGATTGATTGCATTACTCGTTCCAGTCAAAGTTACTAAAAATAAAAGAGATAAAGAAGTTAACGAAAGAACAGGAACACTGCTCTGATCATCATAACTAACAAAAGGCATCCAAAACTCTCTCATCTTTTCGACACTCCCAAGACTTTCTGAGCCTACTCCGCTCAGTTGGTTGGCAAAAGGACCCAAAAGAATAAAGAGAGCCACCCCAGTTGTTACGAGTTGACCCAATAGTTTAAGTTTCCCAGGAAGGCCTTTGCTATTCTTTTTGGAAACCTTCAGGTAATCATCCGCAAAACCAACCATGGTCAGCAAGGCATAGGTGATCAGGGCTGTAAATACATAGACATTAGGTTCTGCCCAAAGAACTGTACTAATCCCAACTGAAATGAAAATCAGAATTCCGCCCATAGTAGGCGTGTGAGACTTCTCGAGATGTAAATCTGCGAGCTTCCCAACTTCTTCTTTATCTCGGAAAGCTTGTTTAGCCCCAATTTTTTTAAGAATCGATATTAGAAAAGGACCTATCCAAAACCCGATCATTAACGCAGTAAGTCCCGCCCCTAATGCACGAACGGAAATATATTGAAACAATCGTAAAGGACCCCAAATTTCTTCACCAAACTGTAACCAACTCAGCATGCCAGCATCATTTCCTCTTTTTCTTCAACTGCCCAAAACGGGATCAAGTCCTCCAGTTGATAAGAGCGACTCCCTTTAATCAAAACAGCTCCCTGAAAACCTTCAATAAGTGGCCTAGCTAGTTCAGGTTCGGATAGAACGGTCAAGTTTTCAGCATGCCATCCTTTTTCAATCATTCCTATTGCCATATACCGAGCATCCTCCCCGATTAAAATAGCATGATCCGAAGGACTCTTAGGAATTAGGTTTCCAGTTTTTTTGTGTAATTCCTCGCTGGCCATTCCCAATTCCTTCATCCCCCCCAAAACAAGAAGTTTTGGAGTATCTTGAAATTGACTGTGAAAAAAGTGAATGCTGTCCAACATAGAAGCAGGATTGGCATTGTAACAATCAACCACATAAGAACATCCTCTGCCTACGAGGCAAGTGCCTCGTAGGCCAGAGGGCCTGTATTGGGGTAGGCGTTCAGAAATATCTTGATCCGAAACTCCAAGCTTCCATGCGGTCACAAAAGCAAGAACCATGTTACATATCATTCCTTCGGAAACAGTGGGAACACGGATAAAAAGAGGCGGGTACCCACACCTTTTGATCATCAAGTTTTGTGAGTACCCACGCTCGTTTGTTTCAGTCGAAAAATCATAAACAACTAGATTTTCGGTAGGTGCAAGAGACCCATTATCTCTAGATACAGCAATATAATCGTTCCTCGATTGGACTGCATCAGCAAAAGGTTTAAAACCAATCAAAGATTGAGGGAATACTGCTAACCTGCAACGATCCGACCCAAGCCAGAGTTTTATTTTTTCTTCTGCAACCTTTTCAACAGTTCCTAAACCTTGTAAGTGAGAGTGACTAACAGAAGTAATAACGGTCACATCTGGCTCGATCATACTAGTCAACAATGGCATTTCATCTATTGTATTTATACCTGCTTCCACCACAGCGTATTTGTGGGTATCCGTAGATAAACGACAGAGAGTAAGAGGAACACCCAGATGATTATTCAAATTCCCTTCAGTGCTTAAAGAGTCAGGTAGAATTAATGACAACATTTCCTTGGTGGAAGTTTTTCCACAACTCCCAGTAACTGCTATCACAGGATCTTTAAAAAAATTTCGATGAGATTTAGCAATCTCTTGAAAAGCAACTTCTGTATTATCGACAACCAACTGTGGTTGACTCACACCCAAAACCGGATGATCTACCAATCCACCTATAGCACCAGTTGTTACTGCCTGGCTTAAGTAGTCATGACCATCCCGCTCAGCTCGTAATGCGACAAACAAATCTCCTTGATTTACCTTTCTCGAATCTATGGTAAACCCTGAGACTTCTTCGGGAGGAGGTAGGTTCCAATTTCCCTTACTCCACTTGCACAATGCTGATGGGTCAAACTTTACCATTATCCACCATAAAGTTTAGCACTCAATAAATCACTTGCCACAATACGATCATCAAAGGGGATCGCAGTGTATTGTACTTCTTGATAAGTTTCATGCCCCTTCCCAGCAATGAGGACACAATCGTCATTATTTGCTGCATCCAGTGCCAAATCGATTGCTCTTCTTCGATCCTCCACAAAATAAACATCCGCTCCTTTGCAAACCCCCTTTCTCATATCCGCGAAAATAGAGTCAATCCCTTCCGTTCTGGGGTTATCCGAAGTGGCCCACACTTGATCTGCTGCCGCACAGGCAACACGAGTCATTTCCAGTCTTTTCCCCTTGTCACGATCTCCACCACAACCAAAAACTACTCGGACCTTACCCTTGGTACATTCCCTTAACATTTCCAGTGCGTTTCTCAGGGCATCCGGAGTGTGAGCATAATCAACCACCACACGATAGGGTTGGCCCTTTTCTACAGATTCCATTCTACCGCTTACACCCTCAAAAGTTCTCAACTTATGAATAGACTTCGAGACATTCTTTCCCATCGCGTGAACGATAGCAAAAGATGCAAGAGCGTTGATCACATTATATCTTCCGATGAGTGGACTTGCTACCACATTGTTTCCCAACGGACTCTCTAATACGAATTTCGATCCCTCTGCATCTAAGGAAAGATTCTTCGCACGGAACTGATTATTTTCATTGAAGCCAAATGTCAGGATATGCACCTGTGGTGGTAATTCTTCTGCTAATCTACGACCATATGGACAGTCTCCATTAATCACAGCAACTTTAGGTAATGGACCATTTACCCCATTAAAAAGTTTTCTTTTCTCCCGATAATAATCTTCCATCGTGCCGTGGTAATCCAGATGGTCTCGGGTCAGGTTCATAAAAACGGCTACCTCAAGATTTAAACCACTTACTCTTGATTGATGGATTCCATGGGAACTCACCTCCATCACTGCTTCGGAACAACCTGCTGCCAACATACTTTTCAGCATCGGATAAAGATCGGTGGCTTCCGGCGTGGTTTTATATGAAGGAATATCACGATCCCCTAAATTATAAGAAACCGTACCAATCAAACCTACAGGTTTACCTGGACCTTCCAGCAAGTGCCTGGTTAATGTGCTTACAGTAGTCTTACCATTGGTCCCGGTTATTCCAATTAAGTTCAAGGCATGATCTGGAGACCCGTAAAACCTTTTAGAAAATTTCGCCAATGCTTTTCGCGCGTCTCCAACCTTCACATTGGTTATACCCAAAGGAACATTGATATCATTAGATTCACTAACAATTACTTTAGCTCCTCGACTTAACGCCTCTTCAAGGTGATTTTCTCCACTGGTCCTTGCTCCCGGAATTGCGAAAAAAGCAGCACCAGGTACGACTCTTCTACTGTCCGAGCAAATCGCATTGATCTCTTTCACACTCGGACTCTTTTCATTCAATCTATCATTATCCAGAACCTCGGATAATAAGCGGTTATATGAAACCCTTTCTTTAATTTCCTCAACTTTGTTTGTTCCCAGAATGTTATTTTTCATAACTTTTATTTATTGATTACCTATATCCAAAAAACTCAGTTCCTTGCTTTGTGGCTGAATGCCGAAATAACTTATCAGCCGATTGGCAATTTTCTTAAATGAGGGGCCAGCAACACTTCCCCCGTAACCCAATCTACCCTTATTCATTTTTGGTTCGTCCACGATCACCGTGATGACTGCTCTGGGTTGATCTGCAGGAAAGTATCCGGAAAACGAAGCAACATGGTGTGTATTAGAATACTTCCCATCAATAATTTTCTGAGTCGTTCCCGTCTTACCAGCTATTTTGAACCCCTTAATCATAGCAGTCCGTGCCGTACCCTCTTCTCCTACCACACTGACCAACATTTCATTCAAATCTTCTGCAACACTTTCATCTAAAACCCTTCGTACCGCAGTAGGTGCAAAAGGAACTATGGTTTTACCCTCTTCATCGAAAGCTCTTCGTAAAATCGTGGGTTTCATTAGGATACCATCATTGGCAACCACGCTCATTGCACAATGCACCTGCATAGGAGTAACCGAAACAGCATGCCCCATCGGCAATCTTGTAATGGTAAGCCCATCCCATCGGTTAGGAGCATGCAAAATCCCTGAGCGTTCTCCAACGAATCCGATCTTTGTTTCTTCCCCAAAACCAAATTGTTTGCTGTAGTGATACAGTCTTTCAGCACCTAATCTTAAGCCGATCTGGGCTGCACCTCGGTTGCTAGATTTTTGAACCACTTGGTGCAAAGAAATCTTGCCTAAAGGATGATGATCTTTTGGCAACCTCAATGATTTTTTGCCAAGATTGTAAGAACCTATGGAACAATCGATTATATCGTCCGGAAAATATAGATTCTCATTGAGTGCCGCACCCACAGGAACAATTTTATAGGTAGACCCAGGCTCATATAAATCTGTAATGGCTCGATTCCTTTGGTTCTCCATCGGATAATCGTTGTAATGATTTGGGTCGAAAGTTGGCCCGTTTGCCATAGCTAAGATTTCTCCTGTTGTAGGATTACTTACTAAAATGGATGCACTAAGTGGTTCATATGTCTTAAGTAAGTTTTCAAGTTCATCTTCCACAGCATCCTGAATGACTCGGTCCAAAGTTAACTCAACATTAAGCCCATTTCTGGCAATAAATTCAACAGAACGGAACTGAGGCATTTCTCTTCTGCGTCCATCTTTCTCACTTTCCCGCCATCCATCCTGGCCTTTCAAATAGTAATCAGCCAGCAACTCAACTCCCATACAAGGCTTTCCTTCCTTGTTTACATAACCTAAAACATGGGCTGCCAGTTTCTGATTGGGATAAAAACGAGAGTGCTGGTAGTTCCCATAGACCCCACTGATATCCAATTCCTTGATTTTCCTATAGGTAGAATCGTCCACCCCTTCTTTCAGTTTTACCCATCGAACAGGTGTTACATCTTTTCTATCAGACGAAGGCCGATAAAATCTTTTGTTAACCGCAGCAACGATTTCGCTGTGCTTAATCTGCAGCAGATTTGATAACTCTTCCAATTTAGGCTCATCCTCTGGCTTAAATGCATGTGGATCTAGTCCTAAAACAACCACAGACTTTGTAGTAGCTAGAAGGCTCCCCTTTCGATCGAGTATGTCTCCCCTTCTTGCCTGCTCTCTGATAAAATTTTTGCGAACACTTTCTGCTAGTTGACCGTAACGGTTCGACTCCCACACCTGAAGGTGCAATAACCTGCCACCTAGTGTGCAGAAGGTTAAAAGAACAGCAAAGAAAGTAAGGTAGAAGCGATAAGAAGAGATAAAGACATTTTTCATCCTATCTTTGGGATATTAATGCCCCCCTACTTATTTGATCTCTCTGAAACTTTGATTCTTCAAAGGCAGCCAACTCTCTGTTGGTTACATAAATCGTCCTGTCGGGCGATGGAACCCGTAATCTCCCTGAAACAAGTTGCGCAATCATGGAGGGCCTTAGTAATCTGGATTTCAACCCCCTTAACTCCTGTAACTCCCTTGCAACCATTTCGCGTTGATCCTCCAATTTACCGCAACTTTTAGCGGTAGCGGATATCTCCATTCGTAACCATACGATGGAGATAGCACCGCCCCCGAAAGCCAAAACTGCAAGTATTAGAAACATCCACCACACCCGATTCATCAGTCTTACAATTCTGGTTGTTTTAATTTAGTTAAAAAGCGTAACCGAGCAGACCTACTTTTCGGATTTGCCTGCACCTCCTCTTTCGTAGGAAAAATAGCCTTTGATCCATTGAGAGTAGCATATGCCACTCTCTCCTGCTGTGCCCTGCTGTCATATTTACTCTCGGGCCTTCCAGCCATTTTCCTCATAAATCTCTTTACGATACGATCCTCCAATGAGTGAAATGAAATGACCGCTAGAACTCCACCTACATTTAGGGCACGAAAAGCTTTGGGTAATGTAAGTGCAAGAGATTCCAGTTCTCCATTAATAGCGATTCTTATACCCTGGAAAGTTTTGGTTGCGGGATGTATTCTTTGCCTGAAATTCTGCCCACCTACCGCATCACTTACCAACTCAGCTGCGCTCATGGTCCTTGATAAAAGACCTGTTCCGCGAGCTTTGATGATCGCATCCACTACACGCCTCCATCTTCTCTCCTCACCATACTCCCGAACCGCACGAACCAAGCTCTCGTAGGACGCTGATTCCAAAAACTCCGCAGCACTCTGCCCCACCCTGGGATCCAATCGCATGTCAATTGGGGCATCCAAACGGAAGGAAAATCCTTTATCTGGTTCCATCAACTGGAATGAAGAGATCCCTAAATCCATTAAAATTCCATCCAACGAACCTGGAGATGTATATTTATCTAAATCCTTAAAGGATGAATCATAAAAACTAAAACGATCCCCAAAAGAATCGGCTATATCTTCAGAACGTTTCCGGGCATCAGGGTCACAGTCAAAAGCATGCAATGAATTTTCTGACGAAGCTTCAAGTATTGCACGGCTATGACCACCACCACCAAAAGTTAAATCGGCAAACACTCCTCCTCTTTCTGGCCTCAAACAGGCCATACATTCATCAAGGAGAACGGGTATATGCTTCACAGAAGCAGGAGAACAGACAAACTCAACCGCACCACAATACATTTTTACCCCCCCCGAGGTTGACGTTAAATTTAAAAGCAGCGCGAGAGAGCTGGGTCAAACTGGCATCAAATCCCCTTCGTAGGACAACCACCCTAAAAGTTGCCCAAAACTTGTAGCCAAGCATCATAAACCCAACTCCCTCATCGCATCAAAAATATTTCGCTCATCCTCCGCAGGCCTCTTCGAGTAGCGGTCCTCCGACCAAATGGCGAAAGCAGAGAAGTTCCCAACCAACACAGCTTTCCCATTGATTCCTGCATGATCTAAAAGTTTATCATTCAAATTAATTCTACCCTGCTTATCGCAACCAAAAGAATGAGCTTTGGAGAATAGCTCCATCAGTAATGCCTGTGCTCGCACATCGCTCAAACTGGCTTCGGAAACTTTTTGTTCCAATCGATCCACCATTTTCGGCGGATATACGGTTATGTACCCCCCTGGATTCGGAAGAGCCAGATATGTGTTTTCCCCTCCAGATATCCTCCATTTCGATGGTATGGTAACCCGACCCTTGCTGTCTAAAGCATGGGTAAATTCCCCAACAAAAAAGGTTGTTGTATTGGATTCCATTACTTGGGGTTAAACATGTCTTAAGTACCACTTTCAACCATTATGTGCCACTTTAACCCACCTCGGTCAAGTTTTTTTAATAAAAATGAAAGATTTCAAGAAATATTGTATTACTGAATTGAAGGAAGTTCCTGCATCATCTACCTGTGGGCATGGCTAAAAAAGTTCGGGCAGATGAATTACTGGTAAACTCGCAACTCGTGGAAAGCAGAAGTAAAGCTCAGGCTTGCATCCTTGCCGGACAAGTCACTTGCAAAGGCGAAAAAATCCTCAAATCCAGCCAATTACTCCCACTTGATGCCACCCTAACCCTCGAACATCCCATGCCCTATGTGGGAAGAGGCGGGCTCAAGATGGAAAACTTTTTAAAAGAGACTACCTGGAATCTCCATGGAGTACACTTTCTCGATCTCGGAGCATCCACGGGTGGATTCACCGATTGCTTACTACAAAAAGGAGCCGCTTCCGCTACCTGCGTTGATGTGGGTAGAGGGCAACTTCATTATAAGCTAAGAATAGACAAAAGGGTTACTAACATTGAAAAAACGAACCTAAAGGTTTTACAGCCAAACGACCTGCCCTACCCTCAATACCCTTTGGTGGTCATGGATCTCTCGTTTATCTCACTTCGACAGGTTCTTCCTCAGGCATGGCAATTTGTTAAAAACCAAGGACACTTGGTCTCTTTGGTCAAACCTCAGTTTGAATGCGAAAAAAAAGAGGCAGACTTCGGGAAGGGCGTAATCAAAGACACTCAAATCCATCAAAGAGTGTTACAAAGCACCAAGGATTTGGCTGCTCAGAAACTGCTGGGTTCCCGTTTAATCATTGAATCAACCGCCAAACCTCAAGGTGGCGATGGTAATACTGAATTTTTTCTTTGCTGGGAAAAGTACCTCACCAAGTAAGCCGAAAGGGAACTTACTTAGAAAGCTTCGAAGAAATCAGCTCTTTGTAGACTTCATCCCTGGAAATCATCGCCCGAGTAAACTCGAGGTTAGATTGCAGACTAGTTCTCTGGTCTGCCTCCAAGTCCTTACCCCTGGTGGAATACACCTCCGTAATCAATCCTATGAGTGCCTGGTCTTCCGTCCTCTTCAACTCGACCCAACCGTCATTCACAGCTAAAGAATCAGCACCCTGTAAAATTTCTCGGACTGCTTCACTTTCTTTCCTTAAATCCTCCAATTCTTTATTAAGCTGATCAATTTTTCCCTGAGCTTTCTTGGATGGTTTTGGGTCATCTCCATTGGGTTCACTTTCTCCCTCTTGGATTTGATCGATTTTGGCACGCAAGGATCGTTGCTTGGCATCAAATAAGGCACGGGCAGATCGTTCATTTTTAGCATCAAAGGAATAGCGTTTGAGTGCAGGGTCGGTAAAGGACTCCTGAGCAGCGAGTTTCTTCTTAATCTCATCTACTTTGAGGTTAAATTGAGATACCTTTAAGTCTCGAAGATATTCGCTGCATACCAAACCATAATCGAGCTCGCTAAACCCAGAAAAAGAGGAAGGAGTTTTTCGGTCGAGTATAAAGACGGTGTGTCCATTTCTCGATTTTCGAACAGATCTTGTGAAAAATTTGCGTTCGTCGAGTGAATCCACTTCCTCCAATGGGTTTTTCCCGGATCTCTGCTCGCTGGCTCTTTTCTCCAAACCGAGGACCATGGTTTGAACATTCATATCACTGGCCGAAAAAGAGATTTTTCTAAGAACCGCTCCTGAAGAATTTAATAAGTTTTGAAAATCTTCTGAATTCCTGAACTTTTGGAAATCTGGGAATTTCTTCTGTAGTTTATCCGAATCAGTATTCAACTGATCAAGAAAGCGAAGAGCTGATTTTTGGGCAAGTCGATCGGCTTCCCTTTTCGCATCCGCAAGATCTTGGTCTTGAACTTTTTTTCTAACTTCTTCGACAACATCATTGAAATCGACCTGATCAACGGACGAGTTCTCCTCCGTACCGTCTTTTGCATCATCTACAGAAGGAATGAAATCAATACGGTTCCTTTCAAAGTAGGAACGCAGCCTAGACTCTTCAGCAGGAGGTGGAGTAGTCATAAAGTTTTGACTTTCAAAAACAAGAGCTGTGGCAAAGGTTCTAGGCTCCTTCATAAAAACAGCTAAATCCTTATTTTCCTCAAAAAATTCACGCAACTTCGGTTCGAGCTCACGAACAATACGAATCGATTTCGATGTTGTGGAAAACACGGGAGCTTTTTGCGGAAGCTTGTCCTGATTCAGAAAAATTCGGATATTGGAGCGATTGGAGTTAGAGTTAAAGAGAGATTGAGACTTCTGATCGATCGCAGTAGCTAGATTTTTCGCACAAGCTTTTACATCAGTTCCTATAGGAACGACGATGCGGGAGTCATTCGAATCCCCTGCATCCTTAACAAAAACAAAACTCAAGGTTTCTTTCCCTGAACGAGCTACTACTTCATCACCTGTATTGGGCTTTGCCGTAAATTGGAGTTCGCCCCATTTAAGTTGATTCATCGGAAGCATATCTGATGATAGAACCGCTACCTCCCCATCCCATGCGAAGGCGTTTTGTTGGCTTAGAACATCAACCTCCAAGGGAAGAGCAAACCCTCTACCAGCATACACACGATCCACCTCAACATCTCGAAAGTTGGAATACAGAACGGATTCAAGTTCATTCCCCGACATCCCAAACCTTGTTCCTACCATCGAAAGCACAGCCGTTCGGTTTTCCTCAGATATCAGGGATGGATCCAAGCTTCCTAAAAAGCGAATAAACTGAGCATTGATCCCGGGATGATTAATATCTCTGGACATGAAACCCCATTGGTCCGCTTGTGCTTCGGCAAACACGTGTGTTTTAATCGACTCCTCGAGAAATTCATTGTCGTAAGCACCCGATCGGGCAATTTCACGAACTTTAAAATCTCTGGAAAAATTAGGCCAAGCCTGCATGTACTGAAACATTCTTTGCATGGCATCTTGGTCGACCTCACCCGGACTGGCCCGAAAGGCCGCTTGCATTTGTTGCTGCAAGCCTTGCATGTAAGAATCATCCGCCTTGGCTACCACATCCTGAGTCGGACTCAACCAAGCACCCACAGCACCAGCCGCCCGAGTTGTCACATTGAGAAAGCGCCTTTGATCCGGGTCGTTCCAATCGTAACCAAAGAATTCTTTTTTCTCCCGCCCACCATCAGACATCAAATCAAAAACAGATGATCCTTGGGAGAGGTATAAAACAAAAGAAACCACGACCAGTAAAAGGAGTAGTATAAAAACAAACTTTCCCTTTTTAGAAATGAAGTGCTGTAGAGCTGTAATCATGAGCTATGGAATTATTTTAAAACGCTCCATGATGAAGACAGCCTCCGGAACGTCAAATCTTTGCCAAACCTAGTCTTTAAGGAGCAGATACGAGGAGAGGACGATCCGAAAAGATCAGCGAACTCATCCAGCTTTGCCGCTTGGATCCGTCCTCTTTAACAAAAGGCCTCATTACCACCATCTTTTCAAGAACCAAGGTATCCTCTTTCTCTGCATCCCATCGCATAAAGTACTTATAGTTTTCTTCTGGAAGAGCTTCCTGCTTTTCTTCCTCCGCAGTCTTGGGCAATCGAACACTTACTGTTATTCGGTCGCCCACTCGGTTCCATTCCCCCACCCGGTTTTCCTTCATCCCACTTCCTGAAACCAAGGCACTACCATTAGAAGCAAAATCGATTTCGATCGGATAAGATGATTTCCTAGATTTACCCAGGTTTCTTACCAAAAGTAGAGGCGAACCATCATCATTAGCCAAGCCAGCCTTAGATTGGAAAGCATACCTTACACCTCTCTTGATTAAGTAAAACTCCGATGGTTCTTTTTCGTCCTTTAGTTTGATAATTCTTTCGCCGTCCCCGATTTCCCAGGTTCCCTCTCTTGTCACTGGTTTCATCGTGGGATGAATAAAGCTCAATTCTGCAACCATGTCTGTACCATTTTGGGAAAGGGACAACTCAACCAAGCATTCTTTCCCATCCGCCATTAAATTCCCCTGAAAAACTTCGAATACCCAATCTTTAATTTCCCCAGAGTATTTACCATCAGGATCCGAGGATGTACAGGATACCAAAAGAAGGATTACACCGATGAGTGCAGAAATATGACCAAGCCTGTACATCCAATTGATCCTGTAAAAACCCCAAAAAAAACTCAACCCTTTCCAATCTCAGGATTTTCCATTTTGATCCTGGTCAACATACGCTGGTACAGCAAACTCGAGATCAAAAAACCAAGCCCTATCAAAGCAGACCAACTTCTACCCTCAGGCTCATTTTGTGCAAAGACCAGTTGAGTGTCTCGAACCGTTCCCCCACTCCTTCGGATTCGCACCTCAGGATAAAGTCTCGGGGTTTCTCCCCTTTTTTCACCGGGTAAGTAAACTTCACCCTCATGAACTCTTTTAATTAGTTCTAATGTTCTGTTTTGGGTGTCATATTTCAAAAAATCAGACCAAATAAAATAGTCATCATCTTTGGTTGCTCCCTTGCCAATGAATTGCCAAAGCTTCTTCCCTGATTCTTCCTCGTTTGACTTTTTGAATTTCCGAAAATCAAGCCGGAATAAACCGTCCTCTCTCACCCATTCTCCCGCCACATCCTGGCCTCCGTTACCTTTGTCATCATAAGCCCCGGGCAGAATCCCCCACGCTTTTCCAGACCAAATCCCAAACCCCAACTGATACCGATCGGATGCACCTTCCACAGAATACTCAGTCCATGGGGATGGATTAAGAAAAAGATAAACTTTCGAGAATAGAAAAATGAGGATGCATACACACCCGATTAATCCTGTTATATTCCTGCGAAAAGTAATCGAAGATATTCTTTGCTGCTTTTCCCACTCGATTTCTTTGGCTACACGGATTTCCTCAGCACTCTGAATTTCTTCAGTTCTGTCTGATTCTCCGCTTAACCCATAAACAGACAGGTCACCTACCCCCGGGATCGCTTCCATGGATTGGCTAATATTTTCGAACCCAAGATTTATCGACTTCCTCGACCATTCTTCCCAACCCGCCCAACCTTCTTCTGTTCGGCCCACGCGGTTCAGGATAAACCTGACCAATGCACCCAGAGCAAAGACATCCCCTTTTTCCTCGGGCAACCCATCTGAACCCGTGCCATCATCCATACGGAAGGAATGGCTCTGCTTTAAGGACTCCTGATATTGTAAGTTTTGTGAAACAAACTCAGTGTAATCCTCCGAACCTTTGAAGGAGGACTCAAAATTTGAAATTTTGGTCAGGGCAAACTCGGTCAACCATGCCGAGCAATCTCCACCCTCCTTTAGATCAATCAAAACATTGGAAGGTTTCACATTGCCATGGATCACACCAACCCCGTGGGAATGGTGCAGTCCACAGTGCAAATCGACCAAAATATTTTTCAGAACTGTAGGGGTAATGAGATGAGGGAAATACTCGGCTAAATCATCCAGTGATCTCAGATGAATCTCCTGGATCGGAGAATCTTCATTTCCGTTGGCTATCTCCTTTTTCTCCCCCTCAAACCAACGATAAATCAACCAATGTTTCCACTTAGTCACCCCGTAAGATAACAAGGGCCAGATTCCTCTTCCCTGCAGTTGCTGAATCGCCAGGCACTCCTGCGAAAAGAAATCTGAGAAACCATCATTTTCCGAAATAACCCGATGAAATAATTTTAAGTACCTCGTTTCCCCAACATCCTCACCCGAATTACCCTCCACCTCATAACTTTGCCCACAGGAACCCTCCTTGATCCAGTTATTTACTCGATAAAGACCAATTCGTGTACCTGCAGATAACATGGCAAGAGCTCTTAACTTTTAGTCATCATCCCCACTTAAGTTTATTTCTCAGCACCCGAAAGTGTGAATGCCCAATGGTTTCGATCAAAGGAAAGGTTTTTTCCGACACAAAGATTTCCAGAGGAAACTCTGGGCACTCAGCAAAAGCGTCTCTACCATCAGCCGAGACATGTGGATTGGCAGAATTTTCCTCCTTTTCAATTCGTAGTCCTATGCCAGAAGGAAAAACCAGAGGTCTGCTGGTCAAACTGTGGGCAGAAATAGGAGTCATGAGCATAACTTCAGCTTCCGGGTGAACAATGGGACCTCCCGCCGCCAAGTTATAAGCCGTAGAGCCGGTTGGTGTTGAAAATACAATCCCGTCCGAAGAATAATCTGCGACCCTTTCTTTTCCGCAAAAAACTGAAAAATGCCCCAACCTTCCGGTCAACCCGCTTTTAACCACCAGGTCATTTAACGCGATCTTTTCTTTCCCTGTTCGATCACGGAACCCGATCAAACTTCTTCGCCGAATCAAAAAGTCACCCTTGAGCAAGGGGGGTAATTCATTTTCCAAATCGTTGGGCGAAAGGGTGGCGAGAAAACCAAGCTTCCCGAGCCCAACACCTGCGACTGGGACTTCATGTGCGATCGCTTCATCCAGAAGATTAAGCAGGGTTCCATCGCCCCCTACGGAAAGACAAACATCCATCCCCCGAAGAAAATCCGGCGGGCAAGGAAATTGCTCAGTTAGGTTCACTTCCACATGGTAATCTAGGCAAATTTTCACCAACAATTGAGCCACATCCTGTGTACCAGACTTGGTAAGATTTGCCACAATTGCCACTTTTTTTAATGGGTCCATAGATAAGATGATCGATATACGTTAATTCGAACCAGCACCACGGTCAAGTGCCCGTACCCAAGGCAAGTTTTCATGGGTAAAAGAAATCGTATTTTTCAAGATATGCTGAGAGCCCGCTGGAAAATGTTTTCGAAACCACTTTCTTTGTTTGGAAACCAACTGCCTGGTCGATCGAGTCATCGAATCAATCAGTTCAATTTTGGAAAAATGATTTGGGTCCTTTAGGTGTTCAATCGCCTCCCTGTATCCGACTGCCACCGATAAGCTTGGATGGTTTTCGATCCCCTGCCCTAATGCGTTTTCGGTCTCAGCAAGGAGACCACATTCAACCATCTTTTGAGCCCTGGAATGGATTCGGTCTATCAACTCTGCATCTTCCCTGTCCAACCACAACGCATACTTCTTAAATTGGGCATAAGGAGCTGGTAATTTCTCGAACTCGCTTTGCAACAGGCTCAACGATTTCCCGGTCTCCATACACCTCTCCAGAGCACGAATCACCCGGACAGGGTTCCGGGTATCAATCTGCACTCCATCTGGATTAAATCTTTTCAGATCATCGAGCAGAGAATCCAGCCCCTCTGCTTGGTATTGAGAATCGATCGATTGACGAACTTCCTGGGATACTTCGATCCCATCGGAAATCGCTCGCAAAAATCCACTTAGAAAAAACCCACTGCCACCCACAACAAGGATTTTTTTCCCTCGTTGAGCAATGTCTCTTACCACATCCCTGGCGTACGCATGAAATTGAACCACATCAAAAACTTCAGAAACTTCGGCTAAATCTAGCCCAAAATGGGGAACCCGATCCAGTTCTTCCTGCGCAGGTTTTGCGGAGCCTATATCGAGCCCACGGTAAAGGGATACCGAGTCGCAACACAGAATTTCTGCTTGGTTATTCTCAGCCCACGATAAGGCCAATTCAGTTTTGCCCGATGCAGTAACGCCTCCCAGTAACCAAATTTCTCCTGCCATGGAAACCATGGATTGATCAAAAGTTACCTAGCGAACCATCAATCCGCCGACTAAACTTTGGGATTTCTCCTTAATCGCAGAAAGCATATCTGTATGATTGCCTAAGTTTTGAGGGATGCAGTTGACCAACGCACTTCCCACCACGACCCCATCCGCAACCTTCGCAACCTCCGAAACTTGCTCCGGTGAAGAAATTCCAAAACCAACCACCAGAGGAAGATCAGTTTTTTGACGGATCAAGGCCACCCGTTCACTTAAATCTCCAGCTAGATCCTGCCTCTCCCCCGTCACTCCCTCGCGGGAAACATAGTAAAGGAAGCCCGACGCCTTGGCTGCGATCTTGGAAATTCTTTCTTCGGGTGTGGTCGGAGCGATAATAAAAATGTTGGCCATCTCCAGTTTCTCGCAAGCAACCAGTAATTCACCCGCCTCCTCCGGAGGTAAATCCAGCGTCAACAACCCATCCACTCCAGCCTGTTTAGATTTCACGACATATTCTTCCACCCCTTGGGAAAAAATCAGGTTATAATAAGTGTAAAAGACAATGGGAATCTGGGAGAACTTTCGAATCTCCTTCACCAAGCGAAAAACATCCTCCTGCGTACAACCAGACTCTAAGGCTCGCTGAGCAGCCAGCTGGTTGGTCAGCCCATCCGCCAATGGATCTGAAAAAGGAACACCCAATTCGAGTAAATCAACCCCTTGATCAATCAAAGTTTTGCAGACATCAAGAGAACGGTTAAAATCGGGATCACATGCACATACATAGGCAACAAAAGCTGCCCGATGATCCGCCTTGCAATTAGAAAATAGTTTCGCGATTCGGTCAGAAGTACTCATATAAAATAGGCCTTGAATAATTTCCCATCCATTCATTACTGGCAACGGTAAATCAGTTTCTAAAATCAGTGATTCTTTTCTATCGGTTTATTTTTCCATTCGTTGCCATCCTGGCAGCTCCCTATTTCATGCTCCGCATGTTTCGACGGGGCGGTTACGGGTTTAAATTCCACTACCGATTTGGATTATTTCCTCGTTTAAGAAAAAAAGAAAAGGATTCTTTTCGCATCTGGATTCAGGCTGTCAGCGTGGGCGAACTCTCCTCTCTTTCCAAAATCCTGGATACCCTATGTCAGGATCAAAACATGGAAATTATTCTAACCGGCACGACCAGTACCGGTTTAAAAATGGCTGAGCAAAAATACTCGGACAAAGTTTTAGCTCAGGGTCCCTTCCCTCTGGACTGGTGGCTATTCAGTTGCCTGGCATGGTCCAGGGTGCAACCTGATCTCATCATTACAGTGGATAGTGAACTTTGGCCTGAACATTTTTATCAGGCCAAGCGTAGGGGCGTTCCCGCCCTAGTGATTAACGCCCGTTTGTCCGATCGTACATTTCAACGCCTTTCTGGATCACCATTGGCACGAAAGCTTCTCCTGCCCAAAGGTTTGGAAATCCTAACCACTTCTGAAAGGCAGCGTGCAAGGTGGCTCGAAATCGGGGTAGACGAGAAGCACATTCAGATTGTCGGAAACCTAAAAGTCGATGCGGTGGACGCCACCGTGGAACAAGACAAAAAACCGGATGAATTAAAAGCTTCTCTTGGATTCGAAAAAGGTTCCCTGGTGCTTGCCGGAATTTCAACCTGGCCCGGGGAGGAAGAGCTTCTCATTGAAGCCTTGGATCAAATCAGAAAGCACAATATAGATGCCCGCCTTCTTCTCATTCCCAGACATGCAGAGAGAAGAAAATCGATTCGCTCCATGCTCGATCAAACCAAATTAACTTATCATCTGCGCACTACAGGTCATCAAGCACCACCGGGCACCTTAGTTTATCTTGCAGATACCACTGGGGAACTTTTCAAATTGATTCACTGTGCAGACCTCGCGCTGGGAGGGAAAACCTTCCCTCCGAATCAGGGGGGGCAAAACCCGATCGAGCCGATCGCATTGGGAATCCCTTTGATTCTTGGTCCAAACTACCAAAACTTTCGTCAAACCTGCGGCGACTTATTAGTGCATGATGCCATACGCACCACTGAAGATGAACAAGAAGCAAGAACGGCACTCGTGGAACTCGCTCTCGATGCGGACGCTCGCAACCAGCTTCGCTCATCTGCACTGGAATGGATCCAATCCCAAGGATTTCCGTCCGAACAAACACTCGACAAGATATACCGCCTTCTTCGTTAAGGAATAGTTACCCTGCTCGACTCACTCGTTGACTTGATCGGAACACCTGTTATTGATATTGAGACTCAGTCTCAATTGTTATTCGAATCATACCCAATGAATCCTCAAACCCACTTATTTGTTTTCCTAAAAGTCATCCCAGCTATGCTGGTAAGTATGGTTTTGTTCTCTTGTTCAGAATCTGAGCAACCAGCAATGGATGTACCCGAAAACCCATCTAGTGAGTTATCACTCAAGAAAGTGGTCATCGCCCTCAAAGCCAATAAAAACCCAGAGAAAATGCTAACCGAGAAAGAATCTCTCGAAGCATATCTCTCGGATAAACTGCAAAGACCAGTCGAAGTCCTGATCCCCACAGATTCATCAGTCGTCGTGGAATCCTTTCGTAACGGAACCTTGGATCTTGGCTACCTGAGCTCGACCGATGCTGCCAGGAACCTCGATCAGGATACAGCCTCGATCCTTCTCATCCATCTAAAAAACGGATTGCCTCATTACCAAAGTGTATGGCTCAGCCTCAAAAACAAAAAATACCAATCTGTCGAAGAACTTAAAAATCAACCTGTAGCCTTTGCCAGTCGCTCCAGCACATCCGGATACCTCATCCCCGTTTGGGATTTATCCAATCGTGGATTGGTTGGTCCTGCAACTGCCCTGACCGACTTCTTTTCGCTCACCCTCTATGGAACCGGTTATGTATCTGCTGTCGAAAAAGTTCTCAGTGGCGAAGTGGAAGCCGCTGCCGTGAGCGATTATGTTTTCACCGGGGATAATAAATACCTAAACGATACCCAGAAATCGAAGTTACGAATCATTCAGGAACAAGGACCCGTACCTTCCCATACGATCTGTGCCCGTAGTTCCTTATCTGAAAACGACCGGGCTCTACTTTTAAATGCCCTCATGGAGATGAATCAGGACAACCCCACCCTTCGCGATCAGGTTTTCAACGGCGAACTCATCGAAGTCAACCAGGACGAACATTTACGGGTAACCCGCGAAGCGATTGCGGTTCAAAAAACTCTTAAACCGTAAGTCGACAGCTTCTAGGATTGGCTTTTGTTCCCAAAAGATGAGCACAAACTTACTGGTGGCGAAAGACCTCGGTCTTCATCTCTCCAATCGTTGGCTCTTCCGTAAGCTTAGCTTTTCGGTTCCTGGCTCCTCCTTCGTCGCGATCACCGGCCCATCTGGAGTAGGGAAAACGAGCCTCATGCGTTTATTAAGCGGAGACTTAAAAGGAAACGAGGGCAACCTTGAGTCCAATCTCTCCACCGATGAGAAAATTTCGATGATTTTTCAGGATCTCCAACTGGCCAATGGGGCCAGTACATTGGCCAATGCCTTGGGTGGATGCCTTGGCAGACACTCCTCGGTCCGCACGCTCCTGGGTTTCCCGAAGCAAGAAAAAGACTCCGCCCTGAATTGGTTATCTCAATTTGGTCTCGCTCAGAAAACCCGCCAATGGGCCTCCACCCTCTCACGGGGAGAGCGCCAACGTCTGGCCATTTGCAGATCCCTGATATCGCGGCCTAAACTTCTCTTGGCAGATGAACCAGTCGCCAGTCTGGACAACCAATGGGCCGACGAAACACTCTCGATTCTTAAAACGAACCAGCTCCAAACAGGCGGAAGCCTGGTGTGCTCCTTGCACGATGAAGAACAGGTTCAAAAACATGCAGACTTCGTGCTTCGCCTGCATGCCGATGAACCCGAATCCTGGTCCTGGGAAAATGTTGCCGCCTAGCCCGATGAATAAGCAACATCTTCCCTGGCATAGCCGCTTCGATCTGCTTGGCATCACCTTCCTTCTTTTCTTGGCTGCCTCCATCGGAGCGATCCCCTCGATTGAAGGCTCCGGGCGAGACCTCGATTACCTGGGCAACCTTTCCCGGTTCGTTGCTCAATTCTTTCCCCCAGATTGGTCTATTTTGGACAGGACACTATCTGGGCTTCTGGAAACCGTCCAAATCGCTCTGGTCTCCACCCTCCTCGCCATCGTTCTTTCCTTCCTTATTTCCCTGGGTGCTTCCCAAAATGTGGCCCCACCGTGGGTCCTTTGGCCCACCCGTATGCTCCTGAATCTAATTCGGACAATCCCCAGTTTACTCTGGGCTCTATTGGCCGTGGTGATTGTGGGTTCAAACTCATTAGCCGGGGTCATCGCACTTACCCTTTACAGTGTGGGCTACCTGGCGAAATTTTTTAGCGAGACCTTTGAATCCACGGATCTTAGCTCCCAGAAAGCCCTTACATCCATGGGAGCTGGCCCCATTCAGGCCTTTCAATATGGGCTCTGGCCCAATGCCCGACCCATCATCTGGAGTCATTGTTTATGGATGCTGGAATACAATGTACGCTCGGCAAGCATTATTGGATATGTGGGTGCGGGCGGTATCGGGTTACACCTCAAACTCTATGCTGAATCTGCCGATAGTTGGAATAAATTTTCACTCGTTTTACTGTGCATCCTGGTTATCGTCACCCTGCTGGATTTCGCCGGGGAAAAAATTCGGAAATCCATCCGAGACAAACTGGATGGTACGGTAGACTAGAGCACTTCAGTGCATTGAATTAGCGGAGGTTGGAGTCTTTGTAGTCCGCAATAAACTCCTCCACCACTTCATCCACCGCATCGAGTACATAAGACTTATCTCTCCCGGCGTTGCCGAATACGCCATACTTACCCTGAGGCAACTTTACCACACTACCAACCTCCCGCGGATCGTACCCATATGCCTGAGCCATTTTCTTGAGAGAAACTTCTACCGCAAATGCGTTTCCACCCGATAGAATAACAAAATCTACCTCCATAAAATGGGTTTTGTAGTGGGGACGGTCGGGTTTGATTCCAGACTGCCAAAGTTTTTGCCTCACCCTTTCGAGCACATCATCTGTGGTCACCCCAGATTTATTCCTGGGAATCTCTGAAATAATAGGTTCGAGGCTTCGGTAATCTCCATGCACCTTGAGACCTCCAAATTTCTTAGCGTCTACAGTCTGGATACCAAGGATAAAAAACGCCACCAAACCAATAAAAAGCGTGATGTTGGCCAACCTCAGCAAATCCAATAAATCTTCAAACGAAAAACTCTTCATGATGCACCTCCATTAATGGGTTAAAATTTTGGGAATAAGGCTTTTGCTTCCACTTTTTGGTAAAGCAACCACCCAACAAAAAGGTGAGACTAAGAATTAAAAGATTTATTCGCATATTTAAACTAAATACAGCCTTTGAGGAATTTCAAATTTTTCTGTTATTTATTTAGATGTATAAACAACTAAGCGCGGTTGACCCTAAAATGCGTGAAAAGCCATCAGGGTCGCACCCAAGTCAAATGCTTCGTAGCGGGAAGCATCCCCTTGTAAAAACCTGCCCATCTCATTCATCCTCAAAATAGAATAAGAAAGACCCAACTCCAAACTAAGCCAATCGGTCGCTTGCCAGCTTCCACTAAGCCCTAAGTGGGTCGACCAATCCACCCGGCCGTCATTATCATGATTCAGGTATTCTGTTCTGGATACCCCAAGAGTGGGCATAATCATAAACTGACCACTACTCCCTAAAAGTTTTATGAGAGAGAGGTTAAAACCTGCCTGAAGATTATCACCGTCATCAGGAAATTGCCCGGGCAAAGGATTGGGTAATTCGCGATCCGTGGACGAATACCTTGCAGAGCAATCAACCATGAGAAGTGCAGTTTCCCCAAGTTCAAAAATTTTACTCAAGCGGACCGAGGGTACAAATGCATCGAACATTTTATCCCCGCTATCCAAATTATTGAGTAAGTCATATTCGTAAGCCAAAGACAGCGTAAAGTCTCTGGGAAAACCGATATCGAGCCCACCCTTAACCAACCCAAAGCGGTAGCTTAGTAATTCATTTAGGTTTTGGGTCTGCACTTCTTTGTCCTCATACGAAGCAACAAGCATCAAAAGATCCAGTCGGGGAACCAAGGTTATATAGCTTCCAAGAGGGAGTTTTTTTGTTGAGAGTGTCGCACCCGCCATATTCTCCCAGACGCCTGCCTCATCGTCCCCATTGCGCAGCCTCAAAACATTGTAAGAATAGTAAGGTCGCGAGCTAAAAAAGATATTCATTTGCAAGAGATCCTCCTCGCTACTTTCAACGGGTGGGGGCATATCACCTCCGCCAAAAGTTTGCACAGGTTGTACAGGATCCACACTCTTGGATCGGGTTATCACCTTACGATTCGCTAGAGACCCTAAACGCTTAGAATTTGGGGCAAGCTCATGGGGTAAAGGACCAACCCAACCAGGTGCAGTGGTATCGACAGGAATAGGATCACCCGTAATTTCGACCGGAAAACTTTGCTCTTTTGGTAGTTCCAGGGGTCCAATTTCTCTTTTTTTAGGAAGGAGAGGTTCTGCTTCTTCCTCTATTTTTTGGGCAGGTACATAGATTTTTCTTTTTAAAGACCCTAAGGGAATGGACCCTGGGGCAATTTCCTGCGGAGTCAGCCCCACCCAGGGATGCACCACTTCCACGAGCTGCTGCTCCCCAAGATTAGATTCAAACTCAGAAAAATCTCTGGGTTGAGAAAACTCCGCCCCACCCGCTTGGCTGAGAAAAACGAAAGTGGAAAGTCCTAACAAACACCTGAACATTTTGAAACCAACTATCATGATAAAAGTCCGAAATTATGGACGGGCAATTTTACCAATTTCAATGTTTTTCCCATGCAAATCAAAACTGGGTCGATCGAAGAGCAGATTCCCACCCGATCTTACATTTTGGATAAAGTTTACCCGACCAATCTGTTGAGCGGCCGAGACATTTCCAAAGTTTGGATACCTTCCATCAATCGCCCCCTTTAAACTATTGAGTCGTACCTGTGCCATACCCGGGAAATTTACGTTTCTCAGCCTCATGGTTTGTGCCTCCATTACGATTCTGGAAATATCCTGATTAAAGCTTAACCCATTCACATTTAAGTCTCTCTTCGCTTTGACGGTGGCCAGCATGCGTGCACGCAACGTTACATCATTGAGATCCACATCCCTCATCCCACGAATAGCCACCTCGTTGGCTCCCTCGAGGATTACTTGATTAAGCAACAGGTTTTCACGCGATGCCAGGACCAGGTCGCTGGTTACAGAGCGTATCGTTGCCCCCTCGCCTACCTTCAAGTCTCCACCACTCATCACTACAAGTCTGGCTCCCTCAACTTCTGGGGTGCTCCAAGTAAAATCACCCTTGAATTCAATCAAATCTCTGCTGACGAGAAGCACCTCGCTCACTCCATTCGAGAAGTGACTGCCAAATGCTTTGGCATTCTCCAAAACAATTAAGTGGTCCCCGCCCATAACCTTGTCTGCACCGTTCACCAGGGCATCCAGCTCTAATTGGTCATAGATATTTGCAACTTCGATCAAGAATGGATTGCTGCTAAATTCCTCCTTCGAAACACGATCTATTTCCTGAAAATCACCAATTTCAAGCCTCTGGGTAAGGATCTCGGCAACCTCACCCACCCTCAACCACTCTGCATCCAGAGAACCATCTGCCAGGACGAGCAATTCATCCATAATCTCTGAGTCTTCCCGATTCATTAATTTCCCGCCCAATTCGATGGCACGATCATTGACCACTGGATTCGGTGTCTCTTCTGGTAGACTCCCAGGACGAACCAAACTTCTAGAGATTTTCTGGAGAGACTCTTTGAGTAGGACCCCATCCACAACTGGATCCAGCAAAGTTACCAAAACATCATCGCTCATTCGGAGAAGTAAATCCCGGGTCTCCCGGTCATAACCAAAGAAAAGATTTGCCTGCTCTGCTTCGAAACCACGTAACCCAAGCAATCGAATTAATGTCGCTGGCCCTTCCAGGAGGATTTGTTCACGAGCATTTGCGGATAGGCGGTCATATCGGTCGTTTT
Source organism: Verrucomicrobiota bacterium (assembly GCA_027593365.1). GTDB lineage: Bacteria > Verrucomicrobiota > Verrucomicrobiia > Opitutales > Seribacteraceae > Chordibacter. The sequence goes on along the minus strand of JAQCIX010000009.1, from coordinate 122 downwards.
GCTCACGAGTTAGCCCGTATTTAGCCAACCTTTGGTTCTTCTTCAGTTCAGGGTTATTTTCCAGCAACTGTGACTTATCGGGTTGGACTGCCTGCTGGCTCCGCCCTCCCGAGTTCAAATCT
>JAQCIX010000143.1 GCA_027593365.1 Verrucomicrobiota bacterium | reverse complement strand
ACGAGAAACGGGAAACCCATGTCATGGCCCGGGGAAGTTATTTATCCCCCAAGCAAAAGGTGGAAGCGGATGTGCCCGAGGTGCTCAATGACTGGAAACCGGAATGGCCTAAGAACCGTCTTGGCTTGGCCATGTGGTTGGTCGATCCTGAAAACCCTTTGACTGCCCGGGTGGTGGTTAATCGTTGGTGGGGACAGTTCTTTGGTTCCGGTATTGTTTCCACGGAAGAAGATTTTGGATCTCAGAGCGAACCACCCACACATCCGGAATTGTTGGACTGGTTGGCCGTTGAATTTATGGAGAAGGGGTGGTCGATGAAGCACATTCACAAACTGATCGCACTCAGTGGTACTTATGGGCAAAGCTCTCGCGTAACCACCGCCATGCTGGAGCGGGATGCCAATAACCGATTCTTTCTTCGTGGTCCACGTTTTCGAATGACTGCGGAAATGATCCGGGATAATGGTCTGCAAATTGCCGGTCTATTAAGTGATAAAATGGGAGGCCCTCCCGTCTATCCTCCCCAGCCGGATGGTTTGTGGAGACAGACCGGGCGCAATGAGCCCAAATATATAGCCGCTCAGACGGAAGACCGATTCCGCCGGGGAATCTATGTCATTTGGAGACGGGCAGCTCCCTATGCCAGCTTTGTAAATTTTGACGGCCCTGACCGTTCCGCCTGTCACCCCAAGCGTAGCCGGACCAACACCCCTTTGCAGGCACTCACTTTACTGAACGATCAGGCCTATGTGGAAATGGCCCTCGGCTTTGCGGTTTCGATTCTGGAAAAAACACAGGGCAAGTCCGATAAGGATCGTATCACCCATGCCGTCCGCCGGGCCTTGTCCCGTGATCCCTCTGCCCGCGAAATCGAAGTCCTGCTAGGATTATTAAGCGAACAAAGCGAAAGATTGAAGTCCGACTCTGCGATTGCTAAGTCCTTGATATCTCAGGCTCCCCAGATTGAAATCTCCGATAAATTGGAATCTGACGAAGTGGGTGCCTGGTTCTTCGTTGCCAATGCGCTGCTCAATCTTGACGAAACCATTACCAAAGGATGAATACACACCCAGTTGATCAATATCTTCGTACGCTTACCCGGCGTCAGCTCTTCCAACGAGTGGGACTGGGAGTGGGTGGATTCGCTCTTGCCAATTTGCTGAATAACGATCTGTCAGCTGCACCCCAAAATCCATTCGCTCACTTTGCACCCAAGGCAAAGAATGTCATATATTTTCATCTGGTCGGGGCACCCTCCCATCTTGATCTTTTTGACTATAAACCGGAGCTCCAAAAAAGAAATGGGGAGCTCTGCCCCAAAGAAATGTTCGAGGGCAAACAGCTTGCATTCATTCGTTCCCGTCCAGCCCTGCTCGGTACACCCAAGGAATCCAAATACCAATTTAAAAAATGTGGAAAATCCGGCATTCAGATTTCCAATTTACTCCCCAATTTGCAAGCGGTGGCTGATGATATGTGCTTTATCCGCACCCTGCATACCGAGCAGTTCAATCACGCACCTGCTCAGATGTTCATGCAAACCGGGTTCGAGCGGTTCGGGCGACCCAGCCTTGGGGCGTGGACGAATTATGGAATCGGATCACCTAATAAGGACCTTCCCGGATTTGTGGTCATGGTTACCGGACAATATCCCGGTGCGGGAAACAGTGTTTTCGGAAGTGGTTTTCTGCCCTCTGTCTATCAGGGAATTGAATTTCGCGGGAAAGGAGATCCTGTTCTCTTTCTTTCCAATCCCAAAGGTGTGGATGCATCTGCCCGTCGAAAAGTGATCTCTGCGGTGAATCAATTAAATGAGATGCAGCTCGAAGGGGTGGGGGATCCCGAGATCGCCACCCGAATCAGCCAGTACGAGATGGCCTATCGCATGCAGACGAGTGTTCCCGAACTGAAAGATATATCCAAGGAGTCTCAGGCAACGCTTGATGCTTACGGGGCAAAAGTGGGCGGTGCCGGTTTTGCCAACAATTGTTTGCTTGCCCGCCGTATGGTGGAACGGGGCGTACGCTTCGTTCAATTATTCGATCAGGGATGGGATCATCACAACAATGTGTTCAATTCCCTTCCCGGTAAATGCAAACAGGTGGATCAGCCGATCGCTGCCCTGATCAAGGATTTGAAGGAGCGTGGGTTATTGGATGAAACCCTGGTGGTATGGAGTGCAGAATTTGGACGCACCCCGATGGGGCAGGGAAATGACGGTTCCGGTGAGAAAGCTACGGTCGGACGCGATCATCACAAGGAAGCCTTTACCGTCTGGATGGCAGGCGGAGGAACGAAGCCTGGCCATGTACATGGTCGCACGGATGATCTGGGATATGGAATCGCTGACTCTCCCGTGCATGTCCATGATTTCAATGCCACGCTTCTGCACCTTTTAGGAATGGATCACGAACGCCTGACCTACCGATTTCAGGGGCGAAAATTCCGGCTGACCGATGTCCACGGACATGTGGTCAAAGATGTAATCGCCTAAATTTTTTAAAGTTTAAACATGCCTCTGTTTTTGTTTTTAGACGATTTTTAACAATTAATACCATGCGTTTCGTTTACCTTTCTTTATTATTATTTCCATGCTTTCTCTTAGCCGAAGAGAAAGTAGATTTTAATACCCAGATCAAATCCATCCTCTCCAATAAGTGTATTGCTTGTCATGGGCCGGATGAAGAAAATCGCGAGGCTGGGCTAAGATTGGATACTTTTGACGGTGCAACCGAAGACTTGGGGGGCTATGCCGCCTTGATCCCGGGTGATGCTGAGCATAGTGAAATGATCTTGCGCATGGGGTTCGATCCTGATGACGAGGAGATCATGCCTCCCGAGTGCAGGGGAGACCCGCTGACCGAAGAGGAAATCGAGTTGTTTAGCAGATGGATCAATCAGGGAGGGGAGTATGATAAGCACTGGTCCTACAAAAAGCCTGTTTTAACGAGAGCACTTATTGAAGCTCACCGTGATAAAAAAGTGGTGGTATATGGCAACTACGCCGTGATCAAATTGCCCATCACCAAAGGGGTGGCCTTATGGAACCCTGTGGCCATTACCAAAGACTCCAATGGAGTGATCTATGCCGCCAACTACACGGGGGAGATTTATAGTTTGTACGACAGCGATCAAGATGGCTTGGAAGACACCGCCAAACTCTTTTGTGATGTGAAAAAAGACAATCTCAGATACCCCACCAGTTTGGTCTTTAAGGGCAAGGATCTTTATGTGGGGTGCACCCAAGAAATTCGTGTTTACAGCGACAGCGATGGGGATGGTCAAGCGGATAAAAGCCGGACTTTTTTCAAAGACTTTCCCTGGACCTTAGACCAAGAGTGTTGGACCTTTGGATTGTGTTTTGGACCCGATGGATGTTTGTATTTTAATTTGACCACCGATACCTATTCTAAAAAACCAGCAGCCGACCCCAAAAAAATGAGGGGAGCGGTGATGCGCCTGAGCCCCGATGGCAAGAAGATTGAGGTGTTTGCAACGGGCATACGTTTTTCTCCGGGCATGGCTTTTAATGATGTTGGTGATTTGTTTCTCTCTGACAACAGGGGAAACCAAAATCGTTATGAAGAGATTAACCATATCGAAAAAGGTAAGTTCTACGGCAACAACCCACGCAAATACGAGGGTCAGAATGCAGTGGACCCTTTGGTTAAGGTGAAACATGGTGTGGCCTCAGGAGGGATGAGGTTCAACCGTGCCAACAATCATTTTGGTGGAACTGCCCGAGATCTCTTTATGGCCTGTTGGGGCACCAATGGTCGTTGGGACCGCGGCGAACTCATTCGTGTGAAATTATTCAAAATGACCAATGGTTCTTACAAGGCCAAAGAATTCCCAGTGATCACACAGATGGGAAAAATCATTGATCTTGTTTTTTCAGATCATGGTGATTTGTATGTGGCCAAGTTTGGTCGCGAATACAACATGGGCCCTAAGGGGTGGCATGAGCCTTGGCCCGAGCCAGAGGGCGGCATCTATCGTGTGGTCTACGCCCCTTGGGTGAAAGCTCAAACTTCTAAAGATGAGCCTAAAGTTACTGGTGATATCGCCAAGGGCAAATTGATTTACACCCAGAGAGCCTGTCAGGCCTGCCATGCCATTGACAACAAAACAGAGAGTTTTGGCCCCAATTTGGCGGGCATTAGCCAAGTCTTTTCATCCAAAGAACTTCAACAAGAGATTGAACAACCTGGCACGGCCATTCAAGTGGGTTTTGAGAAATATGTGTTGACCAAGAAAGACAAAAGTTTACTGGAGGGGCGCCTGATTTATTCAGATGACAAAAAGGTGACCTTGATGATGGTGGGCAATGCCAAGGTAACTGTGAATCGGCGAGATATCGCTTCACTGGAAAGTACGAAAACCTCGATGATGCCAGCGGGTCTTTTGGGGGGATTGTCTCAAAAAGAGATCAATCATCTTTTGGCTTATTTACAAAGCCTGGATTAAAAACATATCGATCGTCGATATGCAAAATTCTCAGGAAGAAGTGGAGGAGCTGTTTGAATTAGGGAAACCAAGCGTTTTTTGGGCGATGAGTTCTCAATGATATTTCCCCATGCTGCTTCTTTTGAGTTAACATGCCTCCGCTTGTGTTTTTGAATCAATTTTAAACAATGAATATCATGCGTTTCGTCTCCTTTTCTTTACTAATATTTCCATTTTTTCTCTGGGCTGAAGAGAAAGTGGATTTTAATACCCAGATCAAATCCATCCTCTCCAAT
>JAQCIX010000142.1 GCA_027593365.1 Verrucomicrobiota bacterium | reverse complement strand
TTTCGATCCATTGAAGATATCAAACCTTAGAACACCTTCTGTATTTATGAAGGAGTTCTCTGGGTAAGTAACATGTATCCTCTGGGCAGCGGGTCAACCTGTCCTGGTGCTCCTCATCACTGCGGACATAATGAGTAAGAGGTAGTACTTCCACAGCGATACGCTCGGCATCCTCACGGGGTGCAATCCATTGTTTGGCTTAAGTAAGATCATTTTATTCACATAAATGAATGATATTTATATACTTAAGTAACCTAAACCTAATGTATAAAGGAACATACCTTCCTTATTTCACGAATCTACATTCCTTATTTTCTTGTAAATTATTCCGAAATATTTGCTTTTATATTCCGTAATATTCACCATATTGACTGTATGAAAGAACAGTCAATTTACCCAAGAGTTATTAGTTCTCAGATCGAGGAGGCTCAAAATGATACTCCGGTCATTTTCCTTTCTGGACCACGACAAGCTGGAAAAACAACTCTTGTTAGAGAAATAGCCTCCAAGCAGAATATCAAATATCTGACCTTGGATGACGAGTTAACTTTACTTTCAGCCAAACAAGACCCCACAGCCTTCATCCGTGACATAGATCGGGTGGTAATAGATGAGATCCAACGAGCACCAGAGCTTTTACTTTCTATCAAAAAAAGCGTAGATGAAGATCGTAGACCAGGGCGCTTCCTTTTAACCGGATCTGCGAATATAATGTCGTTGCCTATGGCATCTGATTCGCTTGCTGGGAGAATGGAGAACCTTTCCATCTTTCCTTTATCGCAGAGTGAAATCAGAGAGAAGTCTGGTAATTGGGTGGATCAAATATTTTCTGGAAGTGTACTGGAACAAAAAAATCCAATCATTGGTTCTGATTTGGTTGAATGTGTCTTATGTGGCGGGTACCCGGAGGCAATTTCCCGTAAATCTGTAAAAAGGAGAACAACCTGGTTCAGAAATTACACCGCTGCTTTGGTCAATAGGGATGTCCGTGATATTGCGAATATTGAAAAACTTGATCAATTGCCACGATTTCTTCGTGCCTTGGCGCAAAGTGCGGGGCAAATGTGCAATTATAAACAGTTGGGAGCAGAAGTTGGTCTGGATGGAAAAACCGCCGCAAAATATATCGGTATTTTCGAGAAAATGTATTTACTCAAGCGTATAGATGTTTGGGCTAAAAATCACCTAAACCGAATTGTAAAAACTGCTAAGCTTCAGTTTTTAGACTCTGGACTACTGAGTTCTTTAATGGATCTGAGTGCAAATGAAGTTAAGCACGACCGTTCCAGATTTGGGAATGTGCTGGAAACTTTTGTATACAGCGAAATCCTTAAACATATTTCAACCGCTGACGGGAATTACCAGATCATGTATTATCGAGATAAAAATAATTACGAAGTTGATTTTGTTTTAGAAAATTCGACAGGAGATTTGGTAGGAGTTGAGGTTAAGGCTGCCGCAACCATCAAAGAACACGACCTAAAGGGTTTGAGAAAGTTTGCTATGCTTAGTGGAGATAAATTCAAAAAGGGAGTTATTTTTTATGACGATAAAGAAAAAATGCCTCTGGGAAATAATATCTGGGCTGCCCCGATTTCATCTTTGTGGGGTCCATAGAAGCAGTCTCTTTTAAGTGGTTTGATAATTACTTCAAGATATTGGCGAGCTATTTACTGTTTGTATTTATGCAAAAGCGACAGGGGAATGTGACATGTATCCTCTGGGCAGCGGGTCAACCTGTCCTGGTGCTCCTCATCACTGCGGACATAATTGGTAAGCGGTAGTACCTCCATCGCGATACGCTCGGCATCCTCACGGGATGCCATCCATTGTTTCGCTTCGTTCAGGTGTTCTTCTGTTTTGCTGTACACACCGGTACGGTATTTCTCACCCACATCTGGGCCCTGCTGATTGATGCTGCAGGGATCTATAATTTCAAAGAGGTATTCGATCAACTGGGAAACAGATACTTTAGCTGGATCAAAAACCGTGCGGACGCATTCTACATATCCATCATATTCCGATTGGGTCGAATTTGTGGTACCATTCGCCCTACCCGCTTCGGTTTCTATGACTCCAGGCAGATGCCGAACAAATTCCTGCACCCCCCACAAGCACCCACCGGCCAGGTAGATTTCTTCGGTTTGGGTTTCGCGTTCAGGCATGGGTATATTGAACCGAAATTATCCCAGAGTTTCAAGTTCAGGAACGAATGATTGTTAAATAAGTAAATGTGAATTGTTAACGATTGAAAGATGAGTACCAAAATGCATAAAGAAAGGAATGTTAACCCGTTCAACATTCTTAGCTTACTTTTCATGCCTCACCACTTTGCTCGGCTTATTGCCTCAAGCCTACGCTGCGGAGGAACTGCCTGCTCTTACGGTAATGGGCCAGGAAACGGCAAACCAAAGACCTGTCAGCACTTTCGAAACCCCAATCTCGAACTTAGACTTCGACCCACGGGTGGACATGCAGGCTCGCAACATGGCAGAGGCACAGGGAGATTTGAGCATACGGGGTGGGACTTTTGAGAATACAGGAGTACAGGTGGGCAGTGCCACCTTACTTGACCCACAGACTGGGCACTACACCACCGAGCTTCCCATCGCACCGGAAATGCTAGGTGAACCTAAGGTGTTGACCGGAACTGAAAACGCCCTGAGAGGATTTAATAGCAGTGTAGGAACGGTATCTTACTCTTGGAGTAAAATCACCAAGGGAGGAAGTTTAACGATCGGAGGAGGAGACCATAATTTAAATTTCCAGCGTATCCACCATGCTCTAACCGGTGCTTATGGAGACTCAAAAGACTGGACATGGGGGGCTGAAATTGAAGGGTCCCGATCCGAGAGTGACGGTACGATTCCTTATGGGGATCATGCTTTTGATCGTACATCCGGTCGCATTCAATTACTTGGTCCAGATTCGCAAACCGATCTCTTTGCGGGGTATCAGCACAAGAAATTTGGTCAGTATGGAATGTACACGGGGGACCTCTACACCGCATTCGATCCCTATGAGTTCGAGAACATAAAAACCCGACTTTTTCTTCTGAACCACAAGGTAAATTACGAAAGTGGAAGTAACTGGGAAGCAACTGCTTACCACCGGAGAAATAGTGACCATTATTACTTTAACCGCTTTTCTCCGGACCAAAGGTTTGTTCACCAAGGCAAGGTGAGTTCACTCGGCATCGGTGGTTTACATGAATTCAGTGAGAGATTGGCCCTTGGTTACAGCATGCACGCGACCACCGACGAGATTGAGTCCAGTTCACTTGAGAACGGCAAGTTCACCACCCGCAACTACTACAAGCTAAGTCTGCTCCCAGAATTTCGTCATCAAATCGATAAGAAAGAAAGAGTCATCCTCAAAGCAGGTGCATCCTGGGACGACACCAATCGAGACCAAGGAAGATTTTCGCCTATGGCGGAAATATCCCGCATAATTGAAAGCGAAGAAGGGTACTCCGAGAAGTCTTACCTCTCGTACTCCGAAACCGTTCAGTTCATCGGGTACGGGGCCATCGGAGGCAGCGAAACCAGTGGTCTTTTTCGAAGCAACCATGACTTAACTAGGGAAACTTCGAGAAACCTCGAAATTGGACATCAAGTGAACCGACCCGAATGGAGCCTGAACGCCGCTGCCTTTTATCGCTGGGACGACAACCTAGCCGACTGGACTTATGTCGGAACAGCTGCCCGATCCGCAGAAAATGTGGATATCAAAACATTTGGTTTCGAAGTGATTGCTTCTCGAAACTGGGATGCATTTGAAACCATCGCGAGTTACAGTTACCTGAAGAAAAAAGAAGACTATGGAAACCTAGCCATAGATGGTAGTTTCTATGCCCTAAACTACCCAGAGAACCGCGTGACCCTAGGCCTGATTTACAATCCCATAGAAATTCTACAACTCAGGGTGGATAATGAATGGAGGCAGCAAAGAAAAAATGCTCTTAGAAAAGGCCCAGATGATTCTTTATATAGCCATCTCGCTGCGAGTTACTACCCAGCGATGTTCAATGATCTCGAGCTCTTTCTCGCCTACGACAAACCATGGGATGAAGACTTTCAGGACATCCCTGGCACACCTGGCCGTGGTGATCAATTCTCTCTGGGTGCCACCTACAGTTGGTAAAGATTTAACCTAGCAGGCGAGCCACATGATTTACCTCGCCATTGTATCCCTCCTCTGGGCCTTTTCTTTTGGGCTTATTGGAAGTGCCCTGTCCGGGGTGGATTCCTTTTTTACTGCCACCATACGGTTGGGGTGTGCCACCCTGCTCTTCCTGCCCTTTTTACGGGCCAAGGAAATTGTGCGGATCGACCGCTTACGACTCGTTATCATCGGAGCTATCCAGTTCGGGGTTATGTATGCCTGCTACATGCGGGCTTTTCAATACCTGCCCTCCCACTTGGTAGCGATCTTCTCCATCCTCACCCCAGTCTATGTGGTCATTGTCCACGACCTACGCCAAAGAACCTTTTCCTCCCGTTATCTGATTGCTGCCCTGCTCTCCGTGCTCGGTGCGGCAGCTATTAAGGCAAAGACCATCCCCACGGGAGATTTTTGGATTGGGTTTGGGCTGATGCAGGCCGCCGGAATCGCCTTTGCCTATGGGCAGGTCGCCTACCGGGACTGGAAGCGAAACAATCCGCAAACCAAGGACCGTTCCGTTTTCTCCCTCCTTGCCATGGGGGGAACGGCAAGTGCTGGAATTGCGGGTGTACTTCTTTCTGACTGGAGCACACTGG
>JAQCIX010000141.1 GCA_027593365.1 Verrucomicrobiota bacterium | reverse complement strand
ACAAAAAGACACCAGTAAATTAGCCGATGTTTTACGCAAAAATTTACAGATGAGTGATGATTATGTCTATGGGCGTGGTTTTCGGGAGATGAGCAAACGATTAGAAAAACTAGGTTGGTCCGGTTTGCTAAACGATTTGTCTACCCGACGGGTTCCCTTGACCCAGCGAAGAAGGTAGAAGAGTCCAGCACTTACCTACTTGCGAAGAGCCAAAGCTTGAAGAATGCGACTGTGCACCTCCGTTGCTTGGATGGCCTGATCTGAAGGGTTTATTGAATGACCAAAGATCACTGGCCAATCGAGCCTGTCCTTTGGGGTAGCCCCATGGCTCCCTCGGACGAGTTCTGGTTTCAGAGGAATTAAATCCATAAAAATCCGGAATCCCATTTTTTTAGCTAAAACTTTTCCAGCTGCTTTGAGAAAAGGAAAGGGGATCGATGGATCCACAAAAAGCTCGGCGGGATCGTACCCATATTTTCTGTGTACATCGACACACCGGGCAAAATCCGGAGCGAGGCCATCATCCAGCCAGTGATAGTAAGCAAACCAGCTATCCTCTTCCGCGATTAAAATAAGATCTCCTGCTCGATCATGGTCGAGGCCATACTGGGCCCGCTCCTTTCCGGCGATTACTCGGGCAACCCCTTTCATCTCTTCCATATCCGTACGCAACTGATCTAGGAAAGCATCCTCCTTGCGGTTTAGGTAAATATGAGCCACTTGGTGGTCGGTTAATGCGAAGGCTGCCGATCCTCCGCAGTCCAAATATTCAAGCCCGAGTTCCTTTTTGATACTCAGGTGACCTAACTTTCTCAGAACACGGTTGGGGTAAATCACTTTCTTCGCCGGCGTGATTCCATATTCTGAAAGCATCATCACCCGGACACCCCGCTTTTGGTAGAAGGAGAGCAAGTCACCCACCAGGGAATCCAGTTCGCTCACTGCTTTTTGTGCCTCGGGAGATTCTGGGCCGTACCTTTGCAGGTCATAATCCAAGTGGGGGAGGTAGACCAGGGACAACTCGGGAGATTCTTTCTCCTCCATCCACTTCGCTGAGTCTGCAATCCATTTGCTTGAGGGCAATCCGGCCCGGGGCCCCCAGAAGGAAGGGAAGGGGAATTCTCCCAGATCTTGTTTGATCTCATCCCGAATGGAGAGCGGATGGCTGTGCACATCAAAAGTCTTTAATCCATCCGAGCGGTAGAGGGGGCGGGGGGTGATCGAGAAATCTGCACTGCTATACATATTGAACCACCAAAAAAGGTTGGCACATCTGAAATTTGGACGCTCTTTTCGGATGGTTTCCCACACTTTTTCACCACCCACCAACCGGTTGGATTGTTTCCAGAAGTGATGTTCGTTTAGGGTGCGGTCATACCATCCGTTCCCTACCACGCCATGCTCTGTTGGCAGGGTGCCCGTCAGGTAAGTGGCTTGGGCGGAGCAGGTGACCGCTGGACAAACAGGCTCAATCACCTGAGCTTGTCCGGATGTGCTTTCGATAAATTGATTGAGCTTGGGTGTATTTGCTCCAAGTAAACGACTGCATAAGCCGACCAAATTAAGAACGGCCAATCGGGGCTCCTGTTTCGAACCCGACATCTTAACCAGTTAAGCTTGGGTGTGTGCGAGGGTGCGCGTACGCAACTCATCCAACGCACAGAGGACCTGCTGGTTATCCATCTGGTGAACTTCGACCCCCTGGCCAAGTGCCTGAATCAGGGTAATGGTGAGCTTACCTCCCAGGTGTTCCCTGAACTCTTCCAACCCATCCAAAATGATCGAACCATTGCGATCGTTTTTAGCATGAAGCAAAGGATGATATATTTCAAAGTTTAGGGACTGAAGGAGGGCGATGACCCGCTCAGCAGCTTGCTCTTTGAGTAGACCCACCCGTGCACAATAGAGTACATCCGCAGCCAGACCAATGGCCACCGCATCCCCATGACCGACCCGAAAGCTCGACATGGGTTCCAACTTATGAGCGATCCAATGACCAAAGTCCAAAGGCCTTGCCGAACCCCGTTCGAAAGGATCCCCGGATCCGGCAATATGGTCGAGGTGGAGAGCGGCACTCCGACGGATCAGTTGTTCCATCGCAGTTTGCTCAAACCGGGAAAGTTCGGCCGATTTTTCTTCGATCCATTCAAAAAATGCCCGATCGCGGATTAAGGCCACCTTGATTGCCTCGACATAGCCTGCACGCTTTTGGGAGTCGGGTAAGGTGCGCAGAAAAGAAAAATCATTGATAACTGCATCGGGAACCGCAAAGGTGCCCACCCAGTTTTTCTTTCCAAAAAAATTGATTCCATTTTTTACCCCTACGCCACCGTCTCCTTGGCTCAAAGTCGTGGTGGGGAAGCGTACCAGACGAACGCCACGGTGGGCAGTGGAGGCTGCAAAGCCAACCAGGTCTAAAGCGGCTCCTCCCCCAATCACTAGCACATAAGAGTGGCGGCACATACTGTGCTGATTAATGTCCGACCAAATAGACTCTACCAGGCTCCAGTCATTTTTGGCTTCCTCACCGCCACGAATAAATTTTGGGGAGCAAACGAGGTCTAAGGAATTTGCATGCTCGCAAAAGTACTGATGGATTTGAGACGGAAGGTTTGGATTTCCATCGAGGATGCCCTCGTCCAAATAAACCAACACCTTGGTCCTCTTACCCTTATCTTCACTCTTGAGCAGATCATACAGGGTGCTATTTCCGGCAACAAAGGAGTCTCTGGTGAAAAAGACTTCATGGGTGTAGTCCAACCGGACATTCCGACGGATCGAGGAGTAGGTATTGGGCATGACAGAAAACAATCTAAATGAGCGCTAGGTAGCCGCAAACCTCTTTTGCAAGATCAGAGCAAATCCTCCAAGGAGGACGCAGGGTCCAACCAATAAGGGAGCATGAAAAGAAAGGAGGGTGGCATCCACCGCACAGATCCCTGCGAGGAGCAAGGAAACCCCTTTACCAACCGAACCTTCCTTCGCTTTCCTCATCTCTAGAATCGCAAAAAATGCAACCCCGCCCGCCAGCAAACCAACCAGGTTGACCAAAAAGGTCCGGATGGGGTCGAGGTTGTTCCATAACACCAGATAAGCCAGGGCAAGTAGGGGTGCTGCAAAGAGAAAAAGGATGGGGAACCGGTCGAGCAGTTGGTCCCGCTCCGGGTTCTTTTGTTGGATCGATTCATTGCGGGCGTACCAGGAAATACCCACCACATACAGCCCGACTGTAATGGCCCATAAATAAAGAAGCGGGGCCGGGCTCATCCCAGAGGCAGCCGTACCTGCAGTGATCCATAAAAGAGTCCGGCATCCACCCATCAGTACAATCCCCAAAGCTGTTCTTTTATGAATCCAGTCATAGGCGAGGATGCAGAGAAGGAGGGCGACGGTCCACGGCCAGGAGCAACCCGCCCACTGGATCATTACCCATGCACCCAATCCGAGTTGGGTCAGACCAATCAACCATGCCTGGCCTAGGGAGAGGGCCCCGCTGGGTATGGGCCTTTCCGGTCTATGCTTTAGATCAAATGAATGATCACAGGCATCATTGAGAAAACATCCTCCTGCATAGATCAGGCTCGACCCTAGCAAGAGATAGCAGAGAGTGGCGGAGTCAAAGAAAGACATATCGGTCCATTCCGGCATCCATCGAACCGAAGGTCCCGTTCCCGCATTGATGGCCCAGGCCGCGATTACATTGGTCCACACCGTGGGGAGGTTGGCTCCGCGGGCCATACTCATCCATTGGGCGAAGGAAAGCTTCATTTTGCCAAGCCGCGTTGGTGTAAGGCGTTGAGCGTCCACTCATACTCCTTAGTCACCTGCTCCACCACGCTGAGAGATTTCATTTCGGGGGGTAACACCTCCCATGTGTAAGTTTCCATTTCCAGGTGATAACAAGCGGATGGGTTTTTTTGTAACCAGTCTAAGGTATCTAAAACATGAGCCTGCGTGTCTCCCAACCCATTTCCTGGGGAGGCATGTAAAGGAACATGGAAGTGAACCCTCCACTCATCGGACCGGTCTTTTCCACGCTTGGCCACATCGAGGGCTAGATCGAGGTCTTTGATCCGGTCGATTACCCGCCCATCCTTACTCCGTACCACCTGGTGCAAGTAGACCTGTTCCACAAAGCTTTGCAGGGTCGCCAGGTTTTCTGGAGTGGGTTGTGCCCGGAGGGCCGAACTCAGGTGTAATTTGCTCAGGCGAATATTCGATCCTTGGAGAAGATTGAGCCCCTGGTGCGCATCCTCATACTCAATCGCAAGGTGGCAACAGTCATAATTTACCCCAATCCTTCTCCGAACTAGTTCCGGAATCTCGGCCCGGTCGAACAGCTGGTTCATGAATTGAATGGTTTCCGGAATCGTTTCAAACCAACCAAGGGGTTCCGGTTCCATGCCCAAATGTAAGTCCTGATTCTTTTCAAGGGAAAGCTTTTCGATCTCTTCCGCCAAATGGAGTAAGTTTTGATAAGCTGCTTCAGGGAGCCGGTGGGGTGGATGAAATTCTTTGAAGGAAGCGGGTAGGGTGCTTACGCTTCCTTCGGTCCCTTCCGGCAGGAGGTAGCTCAGGATTTGGAATAGGCTCAGGGTGTACTTCAACCTCTCCGGGTCCGCCCAGTCAGGCAGGTAGACTTGTTCTTTTACGCGTTGCCCATGAAAGTTTCCATGGGGAAACCCATTGATGGTAAAAAGATAGGCATTTTCTTTTTCCAACCAGATCTTGAAATTTTCAAGTTCCTGCGGTTGAGCCAACTCACGG
>JAQCIX010000140.1 GCA_027593365.1 Verrucomicrobiota bacterium | reverse complement strand
GCTTGGTGTTGAGTTCTTGCTGCATGGCATGGATCTGGTCGACGATCCGATCAGATGGGTCCGATGTAGAATATGTGGATTCCCGAACGATTTGATCGACTAAAGTAGGAACTTTATCAATTTTTAAAGCAATTGAATCGAGATCAGAGCGCAATTCCTTGACCTCAAAAATGGCCTTTTGAGTCAGCGCCGAATGTGCCTGACTCCCATTATCATTTAATTGATCGACGATTTTTTGCAGGAAATGAGGAAGGAAGAGCAGGATCGAAATTAAACCAGTACCCAGGAGGCATGTAGCAATTTCCCAATGATAAAGGGTTCCGTTTTCTTGTAAGCCAACCGAGGCAAACAGAACAAGAATTAGAAAGATAAAAGCAGCCGCACCATAAAAAGGTCCTTTGCTTATTGCATTTTCATTTTCTTCCCCAAAATCCATCTCCCAGTCCTATCTTCTATGGTTGTTTTTATGGGAAAACCAAGCGAAAAATTTAGAGTAATCCTCTTATCTGGGACGGTCGGGTAGGCCAATTTTCCTTTGAACTTTATTTAGAATCTTGAATGCCCTCTTTTGGGCAGCCTGTGCGCCCTCTTTCAGAACGGAATCCAAGAATGTTTTGTCATTAATCAGTTCGTAGTAAGATTCACGGACCGTTCGAAGAGTTTCAACTAACAACTCGGATACCTCGGATTTGAGTTCTCCATAACCTTTGCCCAGAAAATGATCTTCGAGAGAAGGGAAATCTATTCCTGACAGAGAGGAATGAATCGAGAGTAAATTAGAAACGCCAGGTTTGTCCTGACTTACTTTAATCTCGGTTCCCGAATCTGTAACCGATGACCCAATCTTTTTCGTAATCTGATCGGGCTCATCGAGCACGAAGATCGTGGCTTTTTCGTTGTCATCCGACTTGGACATCTTTCGCAAGGGGTCAGCCAAAGACATAATACGTGCACCCGTTGAGGGTACATAGGGTTCAGGGATAGTAAAGGTTTCGGAATATTTTTGATTAAACCGCCCCGCTAGATCCCGGCATAATTCCAAATGCTGACGTTGATCTTCTCCCACTGGAACCAAGTCTGCATTGTATAGCAAAATATCGGCTGCCATGAGAACAGGGTAGCAAAGCAGCCCGGCATTGATCGATGCCTGTGCCCTTACTCCGTCATGAGTGAATTTTATACCTTGGCTTTCGGGTTCATTGGATACCTTAAAGCCAAGCTTCGCAGCCTTGTCCTTAAACTGAGTCATTCTTTGCAGTTCCCCAATGGGTGTCATGCAGGTAAGAATCCAGGCCAATTCAGTATGGCCGATCACATGGGATTGTACAAATTGATGACACCTTTTGGGATCTAGACCGCAGGCAATGTATTGAGCGATGCATGAATAAACATTTTGCCTTAAAACTGGTGGCTTTTGGGGAACCGTTATGGCATGTAAATCAACAATCCCAAAATAGCACTCATACTCTTCGAGCATTTTGGACCAATTTCTTAAGGCACCCAAATAATTACCCAAGGTTAAATTCCCAGTAGGTTGGGCGCAGGTCAGTATGACAGGTTTAGGTTTGCTCAAAGGAGAGATTTTTTCCATAAAGAGAATGCATTAAAACACAATTCAACTACTGAAGACAATTCTCAACACATCTGAAATTATCCATGGTGGAAAAAAATAAACTTACTTCCGAGCAGGTTCTATCTGAACTATTAAAAAGGTGTTCTCCAGATACATTGGAGGCAGCTGTTCGCTTTCGTAGCACTAAAGATCCTCATTTGGTCGAAGTTATTGTTCTAGGAATCATTGACCGCCACTTAGAACCTGATCAAAAAGATATTTTTAAAAAAGCAGATGATAACCTCCGCCTTTACGAAGATCTTGGGGTTGATTCTCTAACTATGCTTGAGATTGTTATGCTTGTGGAGCAAACACTGGAATTAAGTATTGAAAATGAAGAACTCAAGGATTTGAGGACCCTTGGGGATGTTAAGCAATATGTTGATGCGAAAGTCCGTGGAGTGGATATTCCTGCTCGATCTATAACATACAGGATCGAAGAGGTTGCTTCGCTTATGCCTCACCAAGTGCCGTTTCTCTTCCTTGAGGATGTGGCCATCGATGGTAACCACGCTCGAGGTAATTACAAAATTACTGGAAGCGAGTATTTCCTAGAAGGTCATTTTAAAGATCAACCTGTTTTCCCTGCCTCTATAATGATCGAAGCACTCGGTCAAATGTGTGTCTTTCTTCTTTTGCAAGGATCTAATCCCGATTTAACTAACAAGGTAAATCCTTCGAGCATATTTTTCACCGGATGCGATGGTATAAAGTGCAGGCGTGTTTGTAGACCTGGTGATACTCTTGCTATGTCTGTAAAACTTGAGAGAATTCGCCACCCGCTTGCCAGTTTTTCTGGCGAAATTACAGTGGAAGGCGAAAAGACAGCCCATGCTGGTGAAATCAAGCTAGCTTTTGACTACTTTCCAGTCGTTGATGTTTCTTTAGGTAACCATACTTCTTAAGCTTATCGTTCTGGGATCAGGTTTTAGTTGGTTTTGCTTGTTCTGAAGTATCTAATTTAATCCTAGACTCCATCGATATTGACCAAACTAGCAATCCTTTACACAACATTTCCTCGACCTACTGAAACTTTTGTTCGCAGGGAGTTGAGGTCTTTGTTGTCACTTGGTTTAGATCCAGACCTCTATTCAATTTGGAAAGGAAGCAAAAATTGGGAAGGAAAAGAAATTCATCTTTTCACGCTATGGTATATGGTTACCCTTTTTATCTGGATTCCTTATTGGGCATGGAAAAAGCCGAGTGCCTTTAAGTTGATTCTTACCCATTTGTGGGCTACCCCTTGTCCTAGTCTACAAAATTGGAATGAAACCTTTCTTGGTCTTGCCTGTGCATTGGTTCAATCGTCTAGATTTAAGAAAAGAAACTATACTCAGACTCATGCAGTGTGGGCCACCATGCCCTCTACAGTTGCGTTAGGGAGCAATCTTTTAGCAGGGATTCCTTTTTCGATGGGAGCTCATGCATATGATGTTTTTCGTAACGGTGGTGACTGGCTATTAAAGATTAAGTTATCCCGGGCACGCTTTGTTCGAACATCATCAGAATCCACTGCTAAAAGATTGCTGAGCTTGGGCGTTGGAAAAAATAAACTTAAATTGGTGTACCGTAGCCTTAAAGCGGAAGATCGTCGGGAATCCTTTGATCGGGTTAGTTTTTCATATCTAAGACTTTTGACCGTAGGAAGATTGGTTGAAAAAAAGGGATATTTTTTCTTACTAGACATTCTTCATGAGCTGAAAAGAAGAAGCATACCTTTTGAGATGCAAATTGTAGGTGGAGGCCCATTGAAAAGAGAAATCCAAAGGGAGATACATCGATTAAAGTTGAATGACGAGGTGACATTATTTGATCACCTTGATGAGAACCAGATATCAAAATTTTATGTTAATAATGACATCTTTCTTTTTACAGGAATCATTGGCTCAAATGGAGATCGAGACGGTATCCCCAATGTGATTCCCGAAGCTATGTCTCACGGTCTGCTCATTCTTGGGTCCAATCAAGCTGGGAGTTCTGAAGCTTTTGAGACTGGGGTATCTGGCTTTTCGCTGAATCCGAAAAAAAAGGAAGAGTGGGTTCAACTACTTGGTGAATTTCATGAGTTTCCTGAAAAGTTCTTGGAAATTAGAAAGATGGCTTGTGTTAGGGCTAAATCAAAATTCTCTAGTAAACTAAATTGTAAAAAGCTCAAAGATCTATTTTACTAAACGATTTGTGTTTAATGAGCCCACTTATCAGTATCTTAATTAGCGTTAGGGATCAGCTGGCCCTTACTCAAAAATGTATCAAATGTTTGAATGATACCCTAGCTGAAGATTTCAATTATGAGGTGCTGATTGCAAATGATGGAAGTACAGATGGCACGACAGACTACCTCAACTCGCTTTCAGGACGATTTCGGGTTTTTCATCGTGAAAAATCCAACGGTTTTGCCAAAAACAATAATTGGTTAGCGAAGGAAGCTAAAGGTGAGTATCTTTTATTTTTAAACAACGATGCTTTTGTCAAAGGGAATTGGTTGCATCCAATGCTCAATGTTTTTATGCAAAAGAAAAATGTTGGATTTGTTGGTAATGTGCAGAAGTTATGCAATTCCAATCGTTTTGATCACATGGGTGTGGTCTTTTCTCCTTACGGCAATCCCCGACATTATGGCCAAGGTTTTTTTACTAATTCTTTTAAAGGTGAAATAAGGGAGTGGAGTGCGGTGACCGCTGCTTGCTGTTTAATTCGAAGAAAATTATTTCTTGAGCATAAAGGTTTTAACGAAGAATACTTAAATGGTTGTGAAGATGTGGATTTATGTCTGCGTTTGAAGCGGGCTGGTTATTCTCATTATGTAGCTCATGAAAGTGTTATTGATCACATCAAAGGAGCCACTACTGGAAGAAAAGATAGAAATGAAGAAAACTTTGATCTACTTATGGAAAAATTTGGGATAGATATTCGTGCAAATGAGTCGGTTCATGATTGTATTCTTCACGCCAAAACCTACTTATTTAGGCTCTTTTTCAGACCCTTTGGTATTAATTTATGTAAGTATATACATGCTCTATTAATTTACAGCAGAGTATGTTCTCTTCGGGCGGAAAAAGATTAAACCTTTGGGGCGTTCCTAAATTTTAGACGCAGCGTATCGTATAGCATCCTCTATGATATCAAGATCCTCTTCTGTATGAGCAGCTGAGATTGCAGTT